>JBBQYZ010000566.1:0-3147 GCA_038208205.1 Gemmatimonadales bacterium
GGACACCGCATTGGCACGATTCGACACCCCGCGCTCGAACGCGGAGAACCGCGTCTCGCGTCCGACGATCGCCCCCCTCGTTCGAGTCTCGTCAAGCAGAACGCGCGTTCCCTGAACAAGGGTGCCGACCCGCGCGAATGCCAGGTGGGTGCGGACGAAATGCTGGTGCAGGACACAGTCGCCGTCGATCAGGAGCACGTAGTCGCCCGCCGCGTCGGCGAGCGCGCGGTTGCGGATCTCCGCCGCACGGAAGCCGCGGTCCGGGTGCCAGACGTGTCGGACGGCCATCCCGATCGCGCCGAGCGTCGCGGCATGATCGCGGATCACGCTGGCAGTGTGCGCGGTCGATCCGTCGTCGGCGATCACCACCTCGCGTGGCGCGAGCGACTGCGCCGCGACGCTCGTCAGCACCACGTCGAGTGCATCGGGCCGGTTGTACGTCGTGATGATCAGCGACGTCGCACCGTGCGTGCCGCTCACGCCACGGCCTCGGCGAACCGCGCGAGCTCCCGCTCGTCGAGCTCCGCGCCACGCTGGTCGCGCCACTTGCGCGCCGAGCGGGCGAGCCGCGCGACGTTTCCCGCGTGCACCGCCCGTGAGCGCGGCGCACCGAACGCGACGCGATCCACGTCGAGCACCCAGCCCTCGAGCGCCCCGTGGGCGGCGGACGCGAGCAGAATGTTCTTCACGTTCAGGTCGTGGTGCCGCGCTCCCGCCGCGCCCAGGGCGCCCACAAGCGCGTGGGCTGCGCGCCACGCTTCGGCGCGAGCGGCGGGCCGCTCCCCTGGCCTCATGAAGGACGCGAGGTCGCGGCCCTGGGGCACCTCGCGCGTCACGACGTCCGACCGACGGAACAGCATGCTCACGTGCTCTACGCCGTACATGAGCACGAGCGGCGTCAGCACACCGGCGTGCGCGAGCCGCTGGGAGACGACGAGCTCGTACGGCGCCCGGGTCGGGGGGAGGAAAAGGTCGCGCGTCAGCGGCGCGAGGAGTCCGCCGTGCCGATTGCGCCGCACGACGGCGCGAATCCCCGTGCGGGGAAGGGTGATGGCGTAGGCGATGCCTCGGCCAGCGAGCGGACGCGCAGCGGGGTCACGCTCCGCCGCGTCGTACAGTGCGCCCTCCGTGAGCAGTGCGCGTGCGTCGTCGGCATGCCCGGCCAACACCACCACCGCGCATCGGCCGGCCGCGACGCGCACGTAGCCGGCGGGCGGTGGCGACCCGCTCACCCGCGCTTCACACGATACACGGGCAGCGCCCTGCTCTTGCCCTTGAACTTCAGTGCCGTGCCCTTCGCGAGCGGTGGCGGGGTGGTGAGCGCTTGACGCATCTGGTCGGAGAGAAGGATCTCACCCCCCTCCGCCACCTCGCACAGGCGCCGCGCGGTGTTCACCGTGTCGCCGATCACCGTGAATTCGAGCCGCCGCTCCGAGCCGATGTTGCCGGCGAATGCTTCGCCGTAGTTGAGCCCGACGCCGATCGACAGCACAGGGCGTCCCTCGCTGCGCCAGCGCGTGTTCAACGTCTCGAGCGCATCCATCATGTCGACCGCCGCCCGCATCGCGCGATCGGCGTCGTCGACGTGGGCGATCGGGGCGCCCCACTGCGCCATCACGGCGTCGCCGATGAACTTGTCGAGCATCCCCCCGTGACGGAACACGCATTCCACCATTTCGGTGAAGTACTCGGTGAGCAGCGTCGCGATGGCGTCGGGCTTCATCGTCTCGGACAGCGCGGTGAAGCCGCGGATGTCGCTGAACAGCACTGCCACCGGCCGCTTGTCACCACCGAGCTTCGTCGCCTCGACCGAGTCGGCGATGCGGGCGGCGAGCTGGGGCGCGAAGTAGCGCTCGAAGTTGCTCCGCACGATGCCCTCGCGCCGGATCCGCTCGGCGAACTGTGAGTTCTCGATCGCGACGGCCGCGATCCCGGCAAAGGCCACCAGGAACTCGAGGTCGTCGTCGCTGAAGCGGTGCGTCGTGCTGGGGTTGTCGACATAGAGCACGCCGAGCACGCGGTCCTCGCTGCCGACCAGCGGCGCACAGATCGCTGAGCGGACCTGCTGCATGACGATCGACTGCCCGCCGAACCGCTCGTCCTGTCCGGCGTTGTCGGTCAGCAGCGCCACCTTCTCCAGCACCGCCTGCCGCGCGATCGACTGGGGCACCGCTCGCGTCAGCTCGCCGCCGCGCTTGTCGCGCGAGATCTTGGGCACCAACTCGCCCTGCTCGTCGCAGAGCAGGATCGCGACCCGATCCACCTCGAGCGTCTGGTAGGCGTACCCGACGATCTTGTCGAGGATCGTGCCCACGTCCACGGCGCGCGTGAGGCCCTTGGAGACCTCCAGCAGCGTCGCGAGCTTCTGCTGGTTCTTGTCCACCGCTGGATTGCTCGATGGAGACACCAGTGAGCGCGAGATCCTGCCCGGCGAGGTGGTCGGCGATCCGATGGAGGCGATCGCCGCGGCGGCGTCGCGCATCGGAATCTGCCGCACGATCGTCGCGCCGATCGAGGGCGGACCGACCGCAGTCTGCGAGACGACCGGCGTGGGCGCTCCGTACGCCTCGAGTCGGAAGCCAACCTTGCCAAAGGCGACGAGGTCGTCGACCGCGACTCGCACGCGCTTGACCCGCTTTCCATTCACGTACGTGCCGTTGCTCGAGTCGAGGTCGCGGAGAGTGACCGCGAAGCCGTCGCTGACGAGCTCGGCGTGCCGACGCGAGATCGTCGGATCGACCACGGGCAGGTCGCAGGTGGGCGCCCGCCCGACGATGAGGGGAACGCCGTCGCGCAGCTCGTAGGACGTGGTCCCGTCGGGACTGATCAGGCGGAGAGGCATCGGCGGGGAAATATGGCGGGCGAGGTGGTCGATGCCTAGCGCGCTGCCGCCGTCGCCGCTGCTGCCGCTGCCGCGCGCGCCATGGCGTCGCGCACGCGGCCGATCGCCGTCAGCATCGCCCGCGCCTTGTTCTCCGTTTCGTCCCATTCGCTTGCCGGCACCGAATCCTGCACGATGCCAGCGCCGGTCTGCACGGAGGCTACCCCATCGGCGATGACACAGGTGCGGATCGTGATCGCGAGGTCGAGGCGCATCCCTCCAGCGCCGAGGTAGCCGACAGCCCCGGCGTACGCTCCGCGTCGTTC
>JBBQYZ010000567.1:0-3147 GCA_038208205.1 Gemmatimonadales bacterium
CGTGCAGGGACGTGCCGACACCGTCGCGGGCCGATCCTCGCCGGCTCGACGATGCCGCCTCGCCCGCAGCGCGACCTCCGCCGGCCGTCGAGACGAGGGAGCGAGAGGCTCGCGCCGCATCCCCGCTGCGCGTCGAGCAGAATAGGCGCCCCCGCGCGCGCTCTGCAGAGTCTCATCGATGAGGAGGACGACCCCCAAAATGACCGAGCACCACAGCCTCTCGGACCTGTCGTCGCTCGTCCCGCTGGGTCTCGACTTCTCAAGCACGCAGACAGTGCCGTCCGGAGAGGCGGCGAGCGGCGCGCGCGCGCTCGCCGAGAACGTGGCGTTCGGCCTGCTCGCCATGACGCCCGCCGGCGAGGTCGCGGAACTCGAGATCTCGGGCGCGCGAATCGAGGTGCTCGTCCGGCCCGCCACTGACGAGGAGCGCGCGCTCGGACACGCGGTCGAGCGCGCGCGCGTCGGCAACCGCTGGGCTGCGTTCACCGACGACGAGCTCAGCTACCTGGCCGATCTGGACGAGTTCGGCGGCTTTCCGCTCGGCGGCTCCGACCACGCCGTGCGCGACGAGTTGCACGCGGAGATCGATCGCAGGACCGCGTCGTGAGCCCGTCGCACCCGTTCTCGGGCTGTGCCTGAGGTCTTGCCGGTCAGGCTGAAGGCCGTGGTGCCTGGCGGAGGTGCCGACCGGGCTACGGGAGGAACCCGCGCCCGCCCCGCCCCGCCGAGATCCCACTGCCCATACCCGACGTGTCTCACCATCCGGGGTGGCGGTCGATGGTGCGCGGATTCGGCCGGTCGACGCCACGCTTTGTCACGCGCGCGCGAGGTCTTCACACCCGAGCTCGAGAGGCCAGACGCACACGGGGTAAACGCCCTTGGAACGACGGCATCGGATGCTCGAGGTGCATGACCTGCGGCTCTGTCCGCAGCCCGCGTTTCCAGCCGCCGAGAGCAGCGTGCGGTGAGCTACGTCGGCGAGCGGCACGTGCCAGAACATTCCGGGAACCGGTAGGTCACCGCCCGCCGACGCCGAGGATTCTCACACATGGATCGGACTGCGGTGCAGCGGCTCACGGCTCGCAGATCAGATCGCCCTGTCTTCCCGTGCCCGAGGGCCGCGAGCGTGCCGCGGACTTCCTGACATACCCCCGCCCTGACACGGCGCGCGCCCGTCCGACTAGCCACGCGGCCACGCGGGCCGATTCCCGGCACCACGGAACCCCATGCGCGCGCGATCGGTCGCCTTCAGACTACGCTGGACGTCGACGACCTCGACGCCTCCGCGTAGTTGCCAGAGCGCATCGGCAAGCTTCGCTACGCGTCATCGCCTTGCCATCGGGTCCGGATCCCTCCGGGCCATCGCTCGCCAACTGACGCCACCCGTCTGCTCAGCAACACGTGACGTTCCGTTAGACGGGCATCTATCGCTAGTTGGCGGAAGTGCGCGAGCCGATCAAGCGCCTCCTGCCGCTCCTCGCCGGAGTTGGTCAGACGGCGTCGAGTCCGGTGTCGCGGCTGGGCGGTGGAATGCCCCCTTTGGTATCGGCTGGCGTGCGTGCTATATCGCAAGCGCGCCCCGGGAAATCAGGAGGAGGGATAGATGCAGTCGCTGCGTGGTGTGCTCGCGGTGTTCGTGGTGGTGGTCGGTGCGAGTCTGTGGGGGACGGTGGGTGCAGCAGGCGCTGCCAGTGCTGTCCTGATCTCGGGAGAGTCCCCGTTCGCTGGTTGTTCGACGCCGGCCGCGGGCGACCAACTGTTCGTGAACGCTGAGGTCGAGCCGGATGTGGCGAGCAATCCTGCGCGGCCGCGGAACCTCATCGCTGTCTGGCAGCAGGATCGCTGGGGAGCGGGCGGCGCGAACGGCATAGCGGCGGGCTACTCCTTCGACGGCGGTCGCACCTGGGGTGAGACGTCTTTGCCGTTCAGCGTTTGTGCGGCCGGCGGGGCCGCCTATAACCGTGCTTCGGACCCCGCGGTGTCGATCGGTCCCGACGGCACCGCCTATGCAATCGGCCTTTCGTTCGATCTCACCACGCCGCGCGATGCCGTCGTCGCCGCGGTCTCGAAGGACGGTGGGCGCACGTGGTCGGGTCCGCATCCCATCGCGACAGATGAAACTGGCGGGCTCGACAAGGAGTGGATCACCGCAGATCCCGTCCACGCCGGAACGGCCTACGCGGTCTGGGACAACTTGCTGGTCGACCCCGCCAGCGGCCACTACACCGGCCCTTCCATGTTCTCCAAGACGACCGACTACGGGCAAACGTGGAGCGCGCCTCTGGCGATCGCCGCGACCGGAGCAGACGAGCAGTCGCTGGGGAATCAGATCCGCGTCGACCGCAGCACCGGACGCCTCTACGACATCTACGGCTTCTACTCCTGCACCTGCGCCAGTATTCCCCAAGTCGCCTACGTCACCTCGGATGATGGAGGCGCGAGCTGGAGTTCCCAGCACGTCATCAGCGCCATGCTGCCGGTCGGTGTCGTCCAGCCCGGCACGGGAGCGCCGGTCCGCTCTGGCGGCTTCCCGGTCTCCGCGATCTCCCCGACCGGCCAGGTCTCTGTCGCCTGGCAGGACAGCCGCTTCAGCGGCGGCAGCTACGACGAGATCGCAGTCTCTTCGACCAGGGACGGCGGCGAATCCTGGAGCGTCCCGCAGCGAGCCAACCGCCCCACCGGCCGCGCCGCCTTCATCCCCAGCATCGCGGTCTCGAGCACCGGAACCGTCGGCGTCACCTATTACGACCTGCGGCGAGACAACATCTTCGACGCACCCTTCAGCACCGACTATTGGGCCACGACCAGCCGCGACGGGGTGCATTTCGCCGCCGAGCGTCACCTAGCGGGCTCCTTCGATCTGCTCACGGCGCCGTTCGCATTCGGATTCTTCGTCGGTGACTACGAGGGCCTGACGGCAATCCGCAATGACTTCGTCGCGGTCTTTGCGCAGACAAACTGCACCACGAGCGGATGCGAGTCCAACCCCACCGACATCTACAGCGCACACTTCGGCGCTAACTCCGACTCGGAGGACAGCAGCAACCTGAGCACAGCGGCGACGCCGTCGTCGGCGGCAACAGCCGGCGCTGCCGCGACGACAGAAGACCGTACACGCGCGCCCTCCGCCTCCGCGAGCCGGCCTAA
>JBBQYZ010000568.1:0-3137 GCA_038208205.1 Gemmatimonadales bacterium
CGCGCGCTTGGACCGCATCTTGCGCGACGCCGTCGGCGCCCGCGAGTCGCGCAGCAGTCGCTCCACACGGCCGGTCGGTAGCCGCTCGAGCTCTGGGCGGGATTCGAGTGCACGCTGAACCGCGTCGGCGACGCACAGCACGATCAGATGGCGCGCGCCGGGCACTACGACCGCGCCGACGACATCGATCTCGTCGCCGCGCTCGGGGTGCGCACGGTGCGTTACCCGATTCTTTGGGAGCGCATCGAGCGGGGGGAGCCAGGCGGCCGTCCGTGGGAGTGGACGGACGAACGCATGACGCACCTGCGCCGCGTCGGCGTCGAGCCCATCGTGGGATTGATGCACCACGGGTCGGGCCCGATGAACACCAGCCTGCTCGACGACGATTTTCCCGAGCGCCTGGCCGCATTCGCTGGACGCGTGGCGCAGCGCTATCCCTGGGTCACGCATTTCACCCCGGTCAATGAGCCACTCACCACCGCACGGTTCAGTGCCCTCTATGGCATTTGGTATCCGCACGCCCGTGATGATCGGCTCTTTCTGCGCGCGCTGCTGAACCAGATCCGCGCCACGAGGCTGGCGATGGAGGCCATCCGGCGCGTGTCGCCCGGCGCCTGCCTCGTGCAGACGGAGGACCTGGGCCGCACGCACTCGACCGCGGCCCTCGCCGCGCAGGCCAAATTCGAGAACGAGCGACGCTGGCTCACCTTCGACCTGCTCGCCGGCCGCGTCACGCGGGAGCACGCGCTGTGGAGGTACATGCTCCGATCCGACATCGGGGCGGACGAAGTCTCGCGCGCCGTCGCCGACGGCTGCCCTCCCGATCTGATCGGTGTCAATCACTACGTCACGAGCGAGCGATGGCTCGACGAGCGACTCGAGCGCTACCCGGCGCACACGCATGGGGGAAACCGCCGACAGCGCTACGCCGACGTGGAAGCGGTGCGCGCACGTCCGGATGGCGTGGCCGGACCCGCCGCCCTGCTGAGCGAGGCATGGGAGCGCTATCGCATCCCGATCGCGGTGACGGAGGCGCACCTGGGCTGCACGCGCGAGCAGCAGATGCGCTGGCTGCACGAGGTGTGGGAGGCCGCACACGCCGCGCGCGACGCCGGTGCTGACGTGCGCGCCGTGACTGCTTGGGCGATCCTCGGCGCCCACGACTGGAGCTCGCTCGTCACCCGGGAGCGCGGCGAGTACGAGCCCGGAGTGTTCGACACTCGTGCGCCGAGCCCCCGAGCGACGGCACTCGCCGTGATGTCGCGTGCGCTCGTCGCCGACGGGCGGTACGACCATCCCACGCTCGCAGAGCCGGGCTGGTGGCGGCATCCCGATCGCCTGACCTATCACACCGATGCGCCAGCCGCGCCGACCCTCGCGCCGGTGCGCGGGCGCAGCGCCCCGGCGCGCGTGCGGCCCTTGCTGATCACGGGCGGGAATGGAACGCTCGGCAGTGCCTTCACGCGCTTGAGCGCCGTCCGCGGATTGAGCTGCATCGCCCTGTCGCGCGTCGATCTCGACGTCTGCGATCCGCGGGCCGTCGCCCGCGCGCTCGCCGACACCGGCGCCTGGGCGGTGGTCAATGCCGCGGGGTACGTGCGGGTGGACGATGCCGAGCGCGATCAGGAGGCGTGCCGCCGCGCCAACGTCGGCGGCGCGGTCACGCTCGCGCGCGCCTGCGAAGCGCGCGGGTTGCCGTTCGCCACCTTTTCCTCCGATCTCGTCTTCGACGGGAGAAAAGATACCCCGTACGTCGAGAGCGACCGCGTGGCGCCGCTCGGAGTGTACGGTGCCTCCAAGGCCGAGGCGGAGTGCTGCGTGCTCGAGGCGGCACCGCACGCTCTCGTCGTTCGCACCGCCTGGTTCTTCGGCCCATGGGACGAGTGGAACTTCATCACGCGGTCGTTACGCTCGATCGCCTGCGACATTCCGGTGGATCTGCCGGACGATCTCGTGGTGTCGCCCACGTACGTGCCGCACCTGGTGGATGCTACCCTCGACCTGCTGCTCGATGCAGAACGGGGCGTGTGGCACCTGGCGAATGACGGTGGCGCGAGCGTAGCCGACATCGTGCGCCGCGCGGCGCGTGATGCCGGCCTCGATGCGTCCCTCGTGCGCGGCTGTCCCTCGTCGGAGCTGGGCTTCGCCGCGCGGCGTCCCGCTCGTTCCAGGCTGGCGAGCGAGCGCGGCGCCGTCATGCCGTCGATCGACAGAGCGCTCGGGGCGTTCCTCGCCGCCTGCCGCTGGGACCGCGAGACTCCCGGCGTGCTCACGCCCGACGGATGCGCCGAACCGGCCCTGGCGCTGTAATCATCACCGAGCATCATCCTCACGGGCAAGGCACAGGAACGTCATGGAGCAGATCCGCACCACCCCTCGCGATCGCAGCAGCGGCGCCCTCATCAGCTCGGCCGCCGAGTCGCCGCGCATCGTCATCATCGGCGCCGGCCCTACCGGGCTCGCGGCGGGTTACCGGCTGCGCGAGCTCGGCTACACCAACTTCGTCATGCTCGAGGCGCGCGCACAGGTGGGTGGCCTGGCCTCCAGTGAGAAGAGCCCCAACGGGTTCACGTACGACATCGGCGGCCACGTCCTCTTCTCGCACTACGAGTACTTCGATCGCCTGTTCGACAAGCTGCTCGGCGACGAGTACCAGCTTCTCCTGCGCGAGAGCTGGGTGTGGATGTGCGACAGGTTCATGCCGTACCCCTTCCAGAACAACATCAAGTATCTGCCCAGGGAGGTGGTGCTCGAGTGCCTGATGGGGCTCGTGGAGGCGCAGAAGGAGCCGCTCGACATCTCACGCTTCCGGAACTTCGAGGAGCTGATCTATGGCGTGTTCGGCAAGGGAATCGCGAAGTACTTCATGATGCCCTACAACTTCAAGGTGTGGGCGCATCCGCCGAAGATGATGAACAAGGAGTGGATCGGCGAGCGCGTGTCGGTCGTGGATATCGCGCGAGTGCTCGGCAACGTCGTGCTCGACCGCGACGATGCCGGCTGGGGCCCCAACTCCACCTTCAAGTATCCGCGCCACGGGGGCACCGGTGGTCTGTTCGAGCGGATGCAGCCCTACGTTCAGGACCAGCTCCGTCTCGACACCGCGGTTGCGTCGGTCGACACGGAGACCAAGGAGG
>JBBQYZ010000569.1:0-3136 GCA_038208205.1 Gemmatimonadales bacterium
CATTCGCCTGCTCTGCTCGGGTCCACTGCCGGCTCCTCGAGACTCAACGGGTTCTCCACCACAGCGCTCGTAACCGCCTCGCGCCCACGTTCAGCTGCAACGGAACACTATTGCATACCCGTCAGCGGCAGCGATTCGTCAGGACGCCGGAGGCTGCTCGCCTGGCCTATAAGTGCTTGCCGTGGCGGCGGCCGACCGAGCCGAGGCCTCGTGCTGCCAAGGCCAGCGCCCACTGATCTCGAGCTCGAGGGAGAAGCTCAGAAAGGTGCGGATCACGATGATCAATGCGAGCACGCCCAGGCTTCGGAAGCTCGGCTCGATGGCCACTGTGCCGATGATGTCGGCGGCGACCAGGAACTCGAGCCCCAGCAGGATCGCTCGGCCCAGGTTCGCCCGCAGCTCCCGGTAGCGCGCGTCCCCGTCCGACGCCGGTCGCGACATCGGGCCCGCAGCGGATGCAGGGCGCACGCGCCTGAACAGCCGAACGACGAAGAGCGCGCAGGCGATCACGCCGCCGACGATCATGACGGCGATGCCGACCAACTCGATGCCGCGCGCGAGCAGCGCGGCGATCTCCACGGTGCGGGAAGTCTCCATGCCGGAACCTGTGCGCCGCCGCTCATGTGCGCCAGTTCGCGCCTGGCATGAGCAGCTACGACAGCACTTCATCGTTGTCGGCCAGGTGCGCCGACGTCATGGCACGTGCGTGGCGGAGACCAACCGGGGCGGTTCGGCCCGCGCCAGAGCGGTCAGCACCGCGGAGCGGTCCGAGAAGTCGGCGAGGATGGTCGTTGCCCCGTGATCACGGAGGATCGTCGCCGCGTTCCCCGTCGCGATGCCGATGAACGGCCATTGCAGCTCCGCGGCCGCGCGCACGTCCCACATGGCATCCCCGATTCCGACGATCCGCTCGAAGGGCACGCCATCTCCCTGCGCACGCGCGGTGGCCAGCTGCATGATCTCGATGCGCGTCGACGCATCGCTGGAAGAGGCCAGGGCGAGAGTGCCGGCGTCGAGATCCGCCGCTGACAACTTCAGGCGCGCCGACCGCTCCCAGCCGCCGGTGGCGATGGCACTCGTCCAGCCGGCGTGAGCCAACGCAGTGAAGAGACGGTCGGCGCCAGCGACGGGACGGAACTGGACCGCGGAGAACACCCGCTCGGTTTCGAGCAACTCCAGAAAGCGATCTTCTACCAGGGTCGCCGTGCGATCGGAGAGCGGGAGCCGACCATGCTGCTTCGCAAGCCAGCGCAGCAGCGCCGAATCGGTGACATGAGGAGCAGCCGACCAATCGACGCGGGTAGCCTCGACGCCGAGCGTCTCGCCGACCGCGCGGAGGAAGCATGCATCGTCGATGGAGTCGGTATCGGTGAGAGTGCCGTCGATGTCGAACACGGCGAGACGGGCCATGGTTGCGTGTTGTGGTATGACGCCTTGGCTTCCATCGCGATCGCGCACTGCGTGTTCAGCGAACGCCCTCTCGCACGCTCGGCGCCGGATCTCAGCGCTCCACCGGTCCGGGTGCTGCCGCGCTGCCTGCCAGGAGCCCACCATCCAGCACGAGCTCCGCGCCCGTCGTGTACGCACTTTCGTCGGACGCGAGGTACACGACCGCGTGCGCGACCTCTTCGGGCGTCCCGAAGCGCCGCAAGGGCGTGTCGCGGACGAACGCCGCCTCTCGCTCCGACCGCTCGGGGCCGGCGCCGAGCATCGCATCCCACATTGGCGTCATGATGGCGGCCGGGTGCACCGAGTTGCAGCGGATGCGAAGCCCTTGCTGGGCGCAGTAGAGCGCGACCGATTTCGTGTGGTTGCGAACGGCGGCCTTGCTCGCCGCGTAGGCCGCCGCAAGCGGGATACCGACGAGGCCTGACCGCGACGAGATGTTCACGATGCTCCCCGTGCCCGCCGCGTCGCCCGGATTGCCGCGCATCGCACGGATGGCATGCTGGCAGCCGAGGAAGACGCCGTCGAGATTGGTCGCGAACACGGCCCGCCACGATTCCAGGGTGGCGTGCTCCGGATCATGCGCCACTGGGCCGTCCTCGAAGCCGGTGATGCCGGCGTTGTTGACGACGACGTCCACGCGGCCGTATCGCGCTCGGACCTCGCCGACGACGCGTTCCCAGTCCGCTGCCCGGCGCACGTCGAGGTGCTCGTAGTGCGCCGTCTGGCCGAGCGCCGTGGCCAGAGGGCTGCCCTGTCGGTCCCGGATGTCGGTGAGCACGACAGCGGCGCCCTCGGCGACGAAGGCGCGGGCGATCGCGGCGCCGATACCCTGCGCGGCGCCAGTCACCAGCGCGACCTTCGCGTGCAGTCGAGGCATGTGCTCGGAGAAAGAATGTTTGCTGTCGGACGCTCGGGGCTCAGCGGCATGCGAGCTCACTCGAGTGCGAGCGAAGCGAGGCGCTATCGATCGCTCGTCAGCTCCAACGCGCGTTGGATCGCTGACGCACGGCTCCTCGTGTCGACATGGCTCCTCGTGTCGACATGGCTCCTGTCGAACGGATCTAGCGTCGCATCACTTCAATCCTGCCGCCAAATATTGCCGCGAGCACCTGTAGGCCGTAGGCCGCGCTCGCTACGATGGCGATCGCCACCGCGGCTCCGGCGACGAGACGACGTGGCCGGGGGTGCAGCGCGTGCACGCCAGCAGGCGGTTGCACCGCGAGTACATATACGCCGAAGGCGCCAACGACGACCCCGACCAGTCCCGGGATCCTGAGGCGATCGACAAATACCAGGGCGGCTGTGCCGACGATTCCCAGTGCGATGCAGCCGGTCGCGCGGCGCGGCGACGTGCGGCGCGCCGTGGCCCGCCACAGGGCGTCGAGCGTCTGGTCTGCCGTGGCGGGCGTGTCGAGTGACTTGACCATCGCAACCTCCAGAGGACGAGGGGACATCATCGTAGCGGCCTGGCGTCCAGGCTCACGTGCGAGAGTCGAACGAGAGCGAGTGAAGCCTGCGATCGCATCGGCGCGGTCGATCGCTGCGTGTCACGCGGGTGGGACAGGCTCGAAATCCAGCCCGACCGGCCGGGTGGAAAGCCCTCTCCAAGCGCCGCGGATTCGCCGTCCGCATCGCCGCGATCCGTGAGCGCGAGCCACTCGAGTGCCGCGCGTTCGGCGGCGGGATC
>JBBQYZ010000570.1:0-3136 GCA_038208205.1 Gemmatimonadales bacterium
TATCGGGGCGCCAGGATTCTCATCCTCGACGAGCCGACCGCCGTGCTCTCGCCCCCCGAGGTGCGCGAGCTGTGGAACGTGCTCCGCTCCCTGCGCGACGCCGGCGGCACGGTGGTGCTGATCACCCACAAGCTCGACGAGGTGATCGACGTGAGCGACACCATCACCGTGATGCGGCAGGGCACGACCGTGGCGCGCATGGCGACGACAGGCGCCACCCCGCAGGCGATCGCCCGCGCGATGGTCGGCCGCGACGTGGCCCTCGCGCTCGACGCGGACTACGACGGCGCGTCGGCCCCGACCCCGGGCGCGGCCCCCGCCCTGCTCGAGGTGCGCGACCTCACCGTGGCCGGCACGCGGCGCTCCGCCATCGTGGACGGCGTCAGCTTCACCATCGCGCCGGGCGAGATCCTCGGCATCGCCGGCGTGGAAGGCAACGGGCAGACGGAGCTGATCGAGGCGCTGGCCGGCCTGCGCGTCGCCACCGGCGCGATGGTGCTGGCGGGCCGCGAGCTCGCCGGCCTCGACGTCCGCGCGCGCGGCGAGGCCGGGCTCTCGCACATCCCCGAGGACCGGCACGACCGCGGCCTCGTGCTCGACTACTCCGTCGCCGACAATCTCGTGCTCGGCCAGCAGCACCGCTTCACCCGCGGCGGGTCGATGGACAGCGCGCGGATCCTGCAGCACGCACGCGAGCTCATCGCCCGCTACGACATCCGTCCCGCCGATCCCGCGCTCGCGGCACGCGCGCTCTCCGGCGGCAACCAGCAGAAGATCGTCGTCGCACGTGAGATGTCGCGCGACTTCCGCCTCCTCCTCGCCGCCCAGCCCACGCGCGGCGTGGACGTGGGGGCGATCGAGTTCATTCACGCGCGCCTGCGCGAGGCGCGCGACCAGGGCAAGGCGGTGTTGCTCGTCTCCGCCGACCTGGCGGAGGTGCTCGCGCTCTCCGACCGCGTGGCGGTGATGTACGGTGGCCGCATCGTCGCCATGCTGCCGCGCGCCGAGGCGACACCGGACACCCTCGGGCCGTACATGACCGGCGCCGAGCGCGCCGCGTGAGCCCCCACCAGCAGGGACGATGACGTCTCCGGTACCCACCAGCATGCCGGTCGGCGACGCGCCCACGCCGGCCGCGAGCGCGGCGTCCAGCGACCGGCAGTCGCGCCGCGCGACGATCGAGGAGGCGGTGCTCCCCCCGCTCGTCGCCCTGCTGCTCGCCGTCGTCGTGGGCGACGCGCTGATCCTCTCGTTCGGGCAGTCGCCGGGCGCGGTGTACAAGCTCCTCCTCGACGGCACCTGGGGAAACGCCTACGGCTTCGGGCAGGTGCTGTACAAGGCGACGACGCTCGTGTTCACCGGTCTGGCCGTCGGACTCGGCCTGCGCGCCGGCCTGTTCAACATCGGCGCCGAGAGCCAGCTCGCGGCGGGCGGATTCTGCGCGGCGCTCGTGGGGCTGCTGCTGCCCGCCGGCCTGCCCGCCCTGCTCTGCCTCCCGCTCTACCTGCTCGCCGCGGCGCTCGGCGGCGGCGCCGTCGGTGCCGTGCCCGGCGTGCTCAAGGCGAGGTTCGGCGCGCACGAGGTGATCGTGACGATCATGCTCAACTTCATCGTGCTCGCGCTGCTCAATTATCTCACGAGTGCGCGGGTGCACGTGCCCGACACGCTGCACACGCCGGAGATCCGGAGTGGCGGGCTGCCACGCGTCGATCAGTTCATCGAGTCGTTCCACGGGAGTGCGGCGAACGCCACCATCCTGCTCGCGATCGCCGCGGCGGTGGCACTCGGATGGTATCTCTTCCGCACGCGTCGCGGCTTCGAGCTGCGCGCCGTGGGACTGCAGCCCGGCGCAGCGGAGTACGCCGGCGTGAACGTGGCGAGCGTGACCTGGCGCGCGCTCGCGCTGTCGGGCGCGATCGCCGGCATCGGGGGGTTGAACTACGTGCTTGGCTACAAGCACTACTATGAGGAAGGGTTCGCGACCGGGGCCGGCTTCCTCGGCATCGCCGTGGCGCTGGTGGGACGCAGCCATCCCGTCGGCATCGTGCTGGCGGCGTTGCTCTTCGCCACCCTGTCGCAGGGCGGGCTCGCCGTGAACGCGCTCGTGCCGAAGCAGATGGTGGACGTGCTGCAGGCGGTGGTCATCCTCGCCGTCAGCACGTCGGTGCCCGAAGTGCGACGTCTGCTGCGCGGCGAGCGCCGGAGCATCGACTGATGATCCTGATCGCATTCCTCGCGCAGACGCTGCGCATCGCGATCCCGTACCTGCTCGCCGCTGCCGGCGGCGTGATGAGCGAGCGCGCGGGGCTGATCGGGCTCACCCTCGAGGGCTACATGCTGGGTGGCGCCTTCTGCGGTGCAGTCGGGGCGTACGCATCGGGCTCGCCGCTCGTCGGCATGCTGGCGGCGGTCGCGGGCGGCACCCTGCTCGCCCTGCTCTACGCCGTGAGCGCGATTCGCTTCCGTGCGGATCAGGTGGTGGTGGGCATCGCGATCAACCTGTTGGCGATCGGGCTGACGCGCTTCTTCCTCCGCCTCATCTTCGACAGCAGCTCCAACTCGCCCCGCGTACCTGGATTCGATGTGCTGGGACGCGGCACCGGCTTCGCCGCGCTCGCCTCCAACCCGCTCGTCTGGCTCGGGCTCGTCGTGATGCCGGTCGTCGCCTGGATGCTCTATCGCACCCCATTCGGGCTGCGCGTGCGCGCCGTGGGCGAACATCCCATCGCCGCTGCCTCGGTGGGCGTACCGGTCAACCGGGTGCGCTACCTCGCCGTGGCGCTGAGCGGCGCGTTCGCCGGCCTGGGCGGTGCCTACCTCTCCCTCGACCAGCACCAGTTCACCGATGGCATGACGGCCGGCCGCGGCTTCATCGCCCTCGCCGCCACGATCTTCGGACGATGGGACCCGCTGCGCGCTGGCCTCGCGTGCCTGCTGTTCGCCGCGGCAGAGACGCTGCAGATCCAGCTGCAGGGATCGCAGGTGATCCCGTCGCAGTTCGTCGAGATGATACCGTACGTGCTCACGATCGTCGCCCTCGCGGGAGTCGTCGGCCGCGCCGTGCCGCCGGCGGCACTCGGCAAGACGACCATGGATTGACCCGGCAGTGACCCGCCCGCACACCGCGTGAAGAAGA
>JBBQYZ010000571.1:0-3130 GCA_038208205.1 Gemmatimonadales bacterium
ACTGGTACTTCCAGTTCCGCCCCTTGCCCTCGGCGATCCACTCGACCGCCTGCGCGACGCGCCGGCTCTTCGTCTCGTCGCGCTTCGCTTCGACGATCCACTCGATATACTCGCGGCGATGGCTCGGCGGAAATGCCTTGAATTGCGCGGCGGCCTTCCGGTTCTTCGCCAGCGCGGCCGTCAGCTCGGCAGGCGCCTTCGCCTCGGGCTTGGGCGCCTTCTTCGGCCGAGTCACGATGACGCCGTCGTCGTGGAGCTTCGTCGCCCGCTTGATGAGCGTCATGAGGTGGCGCTTGCTCGGGAGGTCCTTCACCGACGTGAGCTTGCCGAAATTGCCCATCGCCTCGCCGCCGTTGTTCCGGTTCGGGCTCACCCCCTCGATCAGGCCGCCCTGCCAGAAGCCGAAGATCGCATGGGCCTTGAAGCCTGCCATGCCGCACAGCATCCGGCCGTTGTACAGGAAGAACGGCGAGCCCCACTTGATCGCCTCCTCCACATCGGGACAGGCGATGTGGACGACCTCGCGGAGATGCGCGAGGATCGGCTGCGCGAACTCCTTCTGCTTCGCGATGTAGCCGTCGACTCGTGGATCGCGGGTGCCCATGGCTGCTCCTGTCGGGCGGGGGAGGGAAGGTAGCGCCGACGTTCAAATCGGAGCAAGACGCGCGGAGCGTGCGGCGGGGCCGCATGTCGACCCGGCCGCGGCGATAGGTTGAGGCCGCGGCGCTGCCTCTGTTGCCGTCCTCGCCGCGGCGGTATTGAAGTAGTATGCGCTTGAGACTCCGTGTCGCCCTCCTGTTCACGACCGCCTGCGCCTCGCCGAGTGCCGATGCGCGCGTGGCGGACGATGTGCTTGGCACGTGGACCGGCACCGCGACCTTCCGCGGCCAGCCGTTGGCGATGTCGGTGCGGTTCGAGCGGGTGAAGGGGATCCTGAGCGCGGCGATCTCGGCGCCCGCCATCGCGCTGCTGGAGCGGCCGCTCGCCGATGTTGCGCGTGACTCGGCGCGTATCTACTTCAGCCTCGCAGACGCCGACGGTGCGCTGGCCTTCCGTGGCCGACAGGAGGCGGACACCCTCTCGGGGACGGCGTCGCTCCCCGTGTCGGCCGCGACGCGTGAGGGGGGCGCGACGATGACGTGGCGTCTCGTGCGCGGAGCGTCCGCCGCGCCGGCGCCCTACACGACACGCGAGATGAAGATCGCCGCGCAAGGTGCGACGCTCGCCGGTACCCTGTTCGTGCCGCGTGGGGTCCGGGTCTCGAGGCCCGCCGTGCTGCTCCTGCAAGGCTCCAGCAGCAACCTGCGCGCGGAATACCGCTTCTACGCCGACCGCTTCGCGCGAGCGGGGTTCGCGGTCCTCGCGTTCGACAAGCGCGGGAATGGCGAGTCTACCGGCGACTACCTCCGCGCGTCGTACGACGACCTCGTGTTCGACGCGCGCGACGCGTTCGATTCACTCGCCGCGCAGCCCGAAGTGGACGCCCGGCACGTCGGGCTTTGGGGGTTGAGCCAGGGCGCGTTTGTCGCGCCGAGGGTCGCCGAGCATCTCGCCTACCCGCCGGCGTTCGTGGTGGCGGTGTCCAGTCCGGGGATGCCGATCTTCGAGGCCGCGGCGTACCAGGACAGTCTGCGCATCGCGTGGGCGGGATTCGCCGCGCCGGCAGCGGCCCGTGGGGCGGCGGCGCACCGGACGCTCGCGCTCGCGCTGCGGTCGCATGCGTCACGTGATAGCATCGCGGCGGTGTTCGCGAGTCTCGCCGACGCGCCATGGCGGCGGAGCACGTCGCTGCCGAACGCCGCGCCGCCGGACGCCGAGCTGCACGGCTGGTACTGGTACGGGCGCACGCTCGATCCGGTGGATTGGTGGCGCCGACTCGTGGTCCCGGTGCTGCTCGTCTACGGCGAGGCGGACGAGCTGGTGCCCGCGCGCGCCAGCGCCGACCGACTCGGCCGTGCCCTGCAATCGGCAGGGAACAGGAGCGTGACCGTGCGCACATATCCCGGCGCGAACCACGTCATCAAGCTCGTCTCGTCACCGCTCGCACCGCCGGACGCGCGGTGGGCGTGGCCGGTGGTGGCGCCGGGATACCTCGAGGAAACGATTGCGTGGATGGCGGATCGCGTGCGGCCCATCGCGGGCGCTCGAGGATCGTGACGACCCTTTCGCCGTTGCGCCCTGCGCTGCAGCGTTGGGCACCATTCGTTCAGCGCCAAGGAGACTCGTGACCCGACATCCATCACTGCACGGACGAGCCGCCGTCGTCAGCGCGGCGCTCACGCTCGCCCCCATCGCCGGGCTGCACGCGCAGCACGCCGGCGCCACGGCCCTCCCCGACTCCGCCGTCGCGCGCATCGACCGGGCGTTCGCCGCGCTGGGAGGACGCGATACGCCCGGGTGCGCGATCGGCATGAGCGAGCACGGTCTGCCCGTGCTGACTCGCGCCTACGGCACGGCCAACCTGGAGTACGGCGTGCCGAACACGCCGGAAACGATTTTCGAGAGTGGCTCGGTGGCCAAGCAGTTCACCGCCACCGCGATGATGCTCCTCGCGCAGGAGGGCAAGCTCTCGCTCGACGATGATGTGCGGAAATATCTCCCGGAAGTGCCCGACTTCGGGAAGAAGATCACGATCCGCAACCTGCTGACGCACACGAGCGGGCTGCGCGACCAGTGGGGGCTGCTCTCCCTCAAAGGATCGCCGCCGGGCACCCAGGTGCACAGCTTCGCCACCATCCTCGACCTCGTGTCGCACCAGACGGCGCTCAACTTCGATCCCGGCGCCGAGTATCTCTACAGCAACACCGGGTATACGCTGGCGGCGATCATCGTGCAGCGTGTCAGCGGCCAGCCCTTCGCGACCTTCACCGACGCGCGGCTCTTCACGCCGCTCGGCATGACGAGCACGCGCTGGCGCGCCGACTACACGGCCGTCGTGAAGGGGCGCGCGACGGCGTACTCCGGCACCGCGGCGAACGGCTTCCACTCGGACATGCCGTTCACCAACGTGATCGGCAACGGCGGGCTGCTCACGACCGTCGGCGACCTGCTCAAGTGGAATGCTTTCCTCGATGCGCCCGGTGCGGCATTCGGCGGACGTGCACTCGTGCAGGCGCTCGAGACGCCCATG
>JBBQYZ010000572.1:0-3109 GCA_038208205.1 Gemmatimonadales bacterium
GCACATGTCGCCGGCGTTCGGCGCCGACGACTACGCGGCGGGCCGCCGACACAATCTCTCGTTCCTGCAGCCGGTGGATTCGCGCGGCCGGTTCCCGACGGAGCCGCCCGTGGTGGGCGGACAGTTCGTCAAGGACGCCGACCCGGCGCTGATCGAGGAGCTGAAGCGCCGAGGCATCCTGTGGAAAGCGGGAACGCTCACACACGCGTACCCGCACTGCTGGCGCTGTCGCACGCCGCTGCTCTATTACGCGCGCACGTCGTGGTTCGTGCGCACCTCGTCGTACAAGGACGAGATGATGGCGCGCAACGCCGCGGTGAACTGGAACCCGCCCGAGGTCGGCGCGGGGCGGTTCGGCGAGTGGCTGGAGAACAACATCGACTGGGCGGTCTCCCGCGACAGGTTCTGGGGCACTCCCCTGCCGGTCTGGGTCTGTGAGCGCGATGCCGAGCACGTCGACGTGGTCGGCAGCTACGCGGAGCTCGCGCGCCGCTCGGGAGCGGCGTTGTCGGCGGAGTTCGATCCGCATAAGCCCGATGTCGACGCCTTCTCCTGGCCGTGCTCGACCACTGGCTGCGACGGCATGATGCACCGAACGCCCGAGGTGGTCGACGCCTGGTTCGACTCCGGATCGATGCCCTTCGCGCAGTGGCACTACCCGTTCGAGAACGCGGAGGCGCTCGCGTCGCATTTCCCCGCGGACTACATCGCCGAGGGACTGGACCAGACCCGCGGCTGGTTCTACTCGCTGCTGGCGATCGCCACCGGGCTCGGCGACGCACTGCCGAACAACGCCGACCGGTCGGCGTCGCCATACCGGAACGTGGTGGTGAACAGCCTGGTGCTTGACGCCGAGGGCAAGAAGATGTCGAAGAGCCGCGGCAACATCGTGGAGCCCTGGGGGGTGATCGCGCGACACGGCGTGGATGCGACCCGTCTGTTCCTGGTGAGCAGCAGCAAGGTGTGGGAGCCGCGCGCGTTCGACGAGTCGCAGATCCGGGCCGGCGCGGGACGCTTTCTCGTCACGCTCAGGAACATCTACGGGGGCATCTTCGCCCAGTATGCGAACTTCGGCTGGTCGCCGAGCGCGGCGGATCCGGCGGCCGCGGACCGGCCGCTGATGGACCGTTGGGTTCTCTCGCGGCTGTCCTCGGTCGAGCGGGCCGTCGACGACCTGCTCGATCGCTACGACGCCACGGCGGCGGTACGCGCGATCATCGCATTCGTGGACGAGGACGTCTCCAACTGGTACGTGCGTCAGACGCGCGGCCGGTTCTACGACGTGACGAGCGACGACAACCGGGCGGCGTTCGCGACGTTGCACGAGGTGCTGGTCGTGACCACGCGTCTCCTCGCGCCGTTCGCGCCGTTCGTGACGGACTGGATGCACCGCGAGCTCGTCGGCACCTCCGTACACCTCGCGACCTACGCACGGGCTGAGGGCGGGTACACCGACGTGGAGCTCGAGCTATTGATGGCCGCGGTGCGCACGCTGGCCACTCTGGGGCGTGCGGCCCGAGAGCAGGCCGGGATCAACGTGCGGCAGCCACTGGCGCGCATGGTCTGCGTGGCGCCCCGCATCTCGGAAGCGGCGCTGCGCGGACTGCTTCCGGTGCTCGCCGAGGAGCTGAACATCAAACAGATCGAGGTCGCGACGAGTGGCGATTCGCTCGTGACGCGCGAGGCCAAGCCCAACTTCCGCGCGCTCGGCAAGAAGTTCGGGAAGAAGACACCGCTGGCCGCTGAGGCGGTGACGCGGTTCACGAGCGAGCACCTGCGCGGATTCGAGCGCGGAAGCGAGCTGCTGGTCACGGTGGACGGCGAGACGCACGGGATTGTGCCGGATGACCTCACTATCGTTCACCGGGCGTCGGGCTCGCTGGTGGTGCAGGAGGAGAAGGGCTTCTTCGCGGCGATCGACCCGACGATCACTCCCGCGCTGCGCCGCGAAGGCGTGGCACGTGAGCTGATCAGCCGGGTACAGCGTATGCGCAAGGAGGCGGGATTGGCGGTCAGCGATCGCATCCGTCTGCGGGTTGCGGGAGATCCATCGGTTCAGGACGCGGCGACGGAGCACCGCGCCTGGATCGCCGACGAAGTGCTCGCGACCGACGTCCTCGTCGGCGGAGAGCCGCAGGTGAACATGCTGGCGAGCCAGGAGGCGGATCTCGACGGGAGCCGCGCCGAGCTCGCCCTAACCAGGGACGATTAGCGATGGCGACGTCAGACAACGCGACGACCAAGGCCGCGGCGGCGAAGTCGAAGCCGATGGCGAAGAAGCAGCTGCAGCATTTCGAGAAGCGCCTGCTCGAGGAGCGGAAGCGTGTGCTCAAGGAGCTCGGGCACTACGACGAGGCGTTCGGCGCCACGTCGCAGGAGGCCGACGGCGATCTGAGCAGCTATTCGTTCCACATGGCGGACCAGGGGACCGATGCGATGGAGCGCGAGAAGGCGTTCCTGTTCGCCAGCCAGGAGGGGCGGTTCCTCTGGCACATCGACGAGGCACTGCGCCGACTCTACCGCGCGCCGGACAGCTTCGGCAAGTGTCACAATTGCGGAGGGGACATCGCCTTCGAGCGGTTGGACGCGCTCCCGCACGCCCGCTATTGCATCGCCTGCAAGCAGCGCGAGGAAGATGCGAAGGGGAAGTAACGCCGCGCTCTTCTGGCCGGTGATCGCCCTCGTCGCCACGCTCGACGTGGTGACGAAGGCGATGGCCGTGCGGACGCTGGTGCCCCAACGCGTGCCGCACGAGGTGCTCGGCAACGTGGTCCGACTGACCCTCGTCTACAACCCCGGCGCCGCCTTCGGCCTGCACCTCGGACCGTACTCGCGATGGATCTTCACCGCGCTCACGGTGATCGCGCTCGTGATTCTCGCGCGACTCTACCGCGCGACGGCCGCTGGCGACCGCACGCGAGTGCTCGCGCTCGCGCTCGTGTGCGCCGGCGCGTTCGGCAATCTGATCGACCGACTGCGAGCGGATCTTGGCGTGGTGGACTTCATCGACGTCGGCATCGGCGGTGCGCGGTGGCCCACTTTCAATGTCGCCGACATGGCGGTGAGCGGGGGCGCGATGCTCCTGGCCTGGGTGCTCTGGCAGGAGGAT
>JBBQYZ010000573.1:0-3109 GCA_038208205.1 Gemmatimonadales bacterium
GCCCACGGTGATCGCCGAGAAGGTGCGAAGCGCGGAGAAGGTCGCCGGCTGCTGTCCTGTCTCGCCGTACGCGGCACGCAGCTTCAGCTGGGTGATGGCCGGGACGTGCCACCACGGCTCCTCGCTCGCGACCCAGGCCGCGGAGAGCTTCGGGTACTTCACCCAGGAGAAGTCCTCGCCGAACGCACTGTTGTTGTCCACGCGCAGCGCGGCGGTGAGGTAGATGCGGTCGCGGAAGCTCAGCTGTTCCTGTCCATAGAAGCCGAGCGTGGTGTTGGTGAGGAAGGCCTCGCCGCCGAAGGTGGTCGCCGCCGCGTCCACCTGCGTCAGGCCAGCGGTCGGAAAGCCCTCGCCGCGCGCCAGCAGCGTGTAGGTGTTCCGGCGGAAGAACTGCGCGCCGCCGGACGTGCTGGCGACCAGGCTGCGCGGAAGATGCGCCTTGAGCGTGGCGGCGTAGTCCACGCTGCCCAC
Source organism: Gemmatimonadales bacterium (assembly GCA_038208205.1). Classification (GTDB taxonomy): domain Bacteria; phylum Gemmatimonadota; class Gemmatimonadetes; order Gemmatimonadales; family Gemmatimonadaceae; genus AG11. The sequence goes on from JBBQYZ010000573.1 coordinate 472, forward strand.
CGTCAGCTCGCGCCGGCGGGTCGTCTTGCCGCCATTCTGATCCACGGGGTTACCGAAGAACTGCCGCAGCTCCGGGCCCATGCGCTGCGTGATGCCGGTGTTGTCCTCGCCCGTCTGGTCGTAGCCCGCGGTGAGCCGCTGGCTGAACCACTCCGCGCCGCGATGACTGATCGTGATGCTGCTCGTCGTTCGGGCGACCCGCTGGAAGTTCTCGAACGCGCTCCAGAACGCCTCCGGCGGCGCCGAGAAGAAGCCGCGCCGGAGGGTGTCGGCCGCCGTGCGGGGCGCCTGCCCGAAGTACGCGCTGAACCACATGCCGCCGCCCGCTTCCAGGGGGAGATGGTTCTTGGACTGCGTCAGGCCGAGCGAGGTGCTCACGTCGAGGGATGGCGTCACGGCGAGCGACACGTTGGCGCGGCCGGTATAGCGCCACAGATCGTTCGTCGGCTCGATGCCCTTGTCGTTCTCGTAGCCACTGCTGAGCAGGTAGCGCGCGGCGGTCGATCCCCCCGACAGCGCCAGATTGTACGCCTGGCTGCCGCCGTGCTTGAACAGGGGCGAGCCGCGCGCTTCCTCCTGCTCCACGGCGCTCCACCGCTGGATCTCGTTCGTGACGGGATTCCGGTTGTAGTTGTAGCCGATGCGGCTCTCCGCATCGTTGAACCACGCCGTGCCCCGCCGAAGGTTGGACGAGAACACCGTGCGGCCCGCCCGCCCGCGCTTCGTGATGATCTGGATGACGCCGTTGTTCGCCTCGGTGCCGTACAACGTCGCCGCCGCCGGACCCTTCACCACCTCGATGCTCTCGATGTCGTCGGGATTGAGATCGTTCAGGCGCGACACCACCGCCGAGCCGAAGAACTGTGTCGTGGGGCCGGTGGACACGTCGCTCGCCATCCGCACCCCATCGACGTAGATGAGGGGTTGGTCACTCAGCGAGAGGCTCGACGAGCCGCGAATGCGAAAGCGCGGCCCGCTGCCAACCGCTCCGCTGCCGGCGACCATCACCACTCCGGGCGCCCGCCCGTTGATGAGGTTCGAGATGCTCTGCGCCGGCGCCACTTCCTGCACCGAGGCGGCATTGATCTTCGTCACCGAGTTGCCGAGCGAGCGGCGCTCCGCCGGCTCCGCCGTGCCGGTCACGACCACCTCGTCCAGCACGCGTGTCGCTTCCGACAGCGCGAAGCGAAGGTCGGTCCGGCCGGTCGCCACCGTCTCGGTGAGGCTTCGGTAGCCGACACGCCGCACGGTCAGGGTGACGCGGGGACCGGCGACGTCGGACAGGCGAAAGCGACCGTCGGTTCCGGTGGAGGTGCCGATGGACGTGCCGGGAACACCGACCTGCGCACTGGCGAGCGGCAGCCCCGAGCGCGAGTCGACGACGATGCCGCCGATGAGGCCGCGTGGCCCCGTTCCCTGCGCGCCAGCACGCGGCATGGTCGCGAGCGCGAACGCAGCGCATAGGGCGAGCGCCGCCCCTCGGCCTCTTCGAGCGGTGAGCATGAATCGTCTCAGGTGAAGTGTGATCCGGCCAGCGGACAGGTGGAGAGCATGAACTGGCGTTGCGGGCGAGCACGCGGTAGGTTGCACTGTACTGCGTATTGTTCTCAGCATTACATGCAACCATTGCCGTCGTAGCGCAAGGGATTCGTTCCCGTTGCGACTCCTCGAGCCCGGACGCCGACATGCGCTGCACTACCATGGGAGCGCGGATCCATGTAGATGGCGCACGACCTGGCCCGGCGCGTCTCCCGCGCATGGTGCAGCTCGCCTCTGTCGTGGCGACGACGCTGTTCCTGTTCGTGGTCTCCCCGTCCCTCGGCGCGCAGACGGGCCGAGCGATCGGACCCCTGTCGGCGTCTGCCCGCAGCGCGCTGCGCGCCGAGATCACACGTCTCCTCGATTCCACGGGCGTGGCGTCCGTGGCGGTCGCCGTCGCGCGCAACGGGGTCGTGCTCTGGGAAGAGGGGTTCGGCTATGCGGACCTCGAGCGGCGTATCGCCGCCACCCCGGCCACGCTGTACTCGCTGGCCTCCATCAGCAAGCCATTCACGGCCACGGCGGTGATGCAGCTCGTCGAGCAGGGTCGCGTGCAGCTCGACCGGCCCGTGGACGACTATCTCGGCGGCATTCGATTGACCGGTCTGGCGGGCGCCCGCAGCGACGCCACTGTCCGGCGCGTGCTCAGTCACACCGCGGGACTGCCGTTGCACTACCACTTCTTCTATGCGAGCGACAGCACCACCCCCGATGTCCCGCGAACGATCGAGCGGTACGGCCGCATCGTGTTTCCCCCCGGCGAGGTGTACAGCTACTCCAACCTCGGCTTCGGCCTTCTCGGCGAGCTCGTCGCGCGCGTCTCCGGCACGACTTACGAGACGTACATGCACGACCATGTCTTCATGCCACTCGGCCTCACCACCACAACGGTCGGCACCGGTGCCGGGCTGGCCAACAGCGCGGTGCGGTACGACGCGCAGCGCCGGCCCATCCCGTACTACGACTTCGACCATCGCGGCGCCTCGGCGGTATTCTCCAGCGCACATGAGCTGGTGCGCTTCGGCTCGTTCCATCTGAAAACCCTGCCACGCGGTCCAGCTTCGCGACGCGGGCCCGTGCTCGCCGACTCCACGATCGA
>JBBQYZ010000574.1:0-3105 GCA_038208205.1 Gemmatimonadales bacterium
CGCGCGCACGGCGCGAACGAGGCGCATCTGCGCACCGGGCAGGTCGATCGTCGCACGACTTGCCGCTTCCGCGCTCATGTCCGGAATCTCACCGACCACGAGGACGACGGCGTCGGCGCGGCGCGCGGTGGCGACCGCGGCCGCGATCGCGCTGGTGTCGGCGCTCTCGGGCGCGGCACCGCGCGAGTAGAGCACCTTGCTCCGCGGCAGCGCGCGGCGAATGCCGTCGAGCACCGAGACCGCGTCGCTGCGCTTCCCGAGCCCTGCCCAGTTGCCGAGCGTTGCGCCGGTGTCCGCGCCTAACGCTCCGATGACGGCGACGGTGCCGAGCGTCTTCCGCAGCGGAAGTAAACCACCGTCGTTCTTGAGGAGGACGATCGACTGCCGCGCGCTCTCGCGGGCGGCGGCGCGGTTCGCGTCGGTGACCATCGCCCCCTTCTCGCCAGCGGCGCTGACCCCGCGATAGGGATCGCTGAACAGTCCAAGGCGGTACTTGAGCCGGAGCACCCGCCTAACGGCCTCGTCGAGGTCGGCCGCTGGCACCGTGCCGCTGCGAACGAGCGCCGGCAACGTCTTCCGGTAGATGTCGGCCACCATGTCGATATCCACCCCGGCGCGCAGGGCGGCCGACCCGACCGCGGCGCTGTCGGCACCGATGCGGTGGTTCAGCAGCTCACCAACGCCTGTCCAGTCGCTGACGACCACCCCGTCGAACCCCCACTCCTTGCGGAGGATCTGGCGGGTGAGCAGCGGGTTGGCGTGCGCCGGTACGCCGTCGATCTCGTTGAAGCTCGACATCACCGTCTGCGCGCCGGCGCAGACAGCCGCATGGAAGGGCGGCAGGTAGACGTCGCGCAACGTCCGCATCGGGATGTCGGCGATGTTGTAGTCGCGACCCGCCTCAGCCGCGCCGTACGCGGCGAAGTGTTTCACCGTCGCCGCGAGGCTGGTCGCCGAGCGGAGGCTCGTTCCCTGGAAGCCGCGGACACGCGCCGCGCCAAATGCGCTGCCGAGATACGGATCTTCCCCGGCACCCTCGACAATGCGTCCCCAGCGCGCATCACGCGCGATGTCGACCATCGGCGCGAAGGTCCACATCACACCGGCAGCTGCGGCCTCGGTCGCCGCGATCCGCGCGGTGCCTTCGGCGCCGGACGGGTTCCAGCTGGCCGCCTCGCCTAACGGTACGGGAAAGGTCGTCCGGTAACCGTGAATCACGTCGAGCGCGAACACCAGCGGGATGTGCATCCGCGACTGCTCGACGGCGATCCGCTGCAGGCTGCGCGTCGTGTCGGCACCGATGACGTTGAGCAGCGACCCCACCTCGCCGCGCCGAATCTGCCCGGCACCGGCTTCGCTGCCGCCGGGCCCCGTCGGATCGGCCAGGCCGGAGAGCTGATTGAGCTGCCCTGCCTTCTCCTCGAGCGTCATCAGCGCGAGCACCGAGTCGACAAATCGCGCTTCGCCCGGTGCGTCCGGTGTGATACGTGGCGAAGGCGCGGGCATCATCGTCGCACTCGCCGGCGATGGCGTGACCGCGCGCGGTGCACACGCCGCAAAGATCAGCGCTCCATCGAGGACGGCGACCGCGAGGAGTGCGCGCGGAGCGAAGGTACGTCGGATCATGATGGTTCGTCCACCGTGGTCGATGTGGTGAAAATGCGTCCGCTCTGGCGGGCGGCAAGCTCCGATTCTAGACTCAATAAATAGATCCGCGCTCACGAACGCGCACCCCACCACCAGAGAGACCGAGTTCGCATGCCGAAGCACTGCGCCACCGCCCGCTGGCATCGCCGCCAGCCCCCGATGGTGAACATCGCTATCGTCGCCACGCTCGCGCTCACTGTCGTCACCGCTGCGTGCGGCGGGGGGTCCACCGCGCCCAAGGTCACCACACAACCGCCGCCACCGCCGATCGTGACCCGCCAGGCGAAGTGGGGACTCGAGTGGGCCGATGAATTCAACGGCACAGCCGTCGATCCGGCCAACTGGGTCGTGGTCGACGGTCCGGCAAGGGTCAACAACGAACTGGAATACTACACGCCGACGGACGCGTACATCGAGGCCGGCTCGCTGGTACTGCGCAGCCAGGCGCGCACGATGGGCAACCGCAACTACACCTCGGCCGAGGTGCGATCGGGGACGAAGCACGGCGTCGGGCGCGGCTCGGCGGTCGAGTGGCGCACGCAGGTTCCCTCGGGGAAAGGGATCTGGCCGGCGAACTGGCTGGTGAGCAACAGCTGTGATGGACTCGGCGGCTGCGGTGGGAACTGGCCGCCGGAGATCGACGTGATGGAGATGCGCGGCAGTCTGCCCACCGAGAACATCATGACGCACTGGTGGGGGACGTGGCCGGCGCAGGCGCACGAATCGTCGGTCTACACCGCCGCGACCGACCTGTCGGCGGGCTATCACACATTTCGCGTCGAGTGGTTTGCGGACAGCGTGATGTGGTACGTGGACGACGTGGTGCGCGCGAAGCATATCCAGAATGTCACCACTGGGGTGATGCAGCTCGTGATGAACACCGCGGTCGGCGGTGTTTTCGACGGGGCGCCTGACCCGACCACGATCTTCCCGAAATACCAGCGGATCGACTATGTGCGGGTCTATCGGGACACGGCGAACACGTATTAGGCGCAGGCGACTTATATTCCAGTCATGCCCCAGCGTCCGATGAATTCGATCTACCTCGACCACGCGGCCACCACGCCGGTGCGCCGTGAGGTACTCGACGCAATGCTCCCCTTCCTCGGGGAGCGTTTCGGCAACCCATCGAGCATGCACCGCTGGGGACGTGACGCACGCGTCGCACTCGACGAGGCGCGGGAGCGCGTCGCGGCCACGATCGGCGCGCGCTCCGATGAGCTGTGCTTCACCTCGGGCGGCACCGAGGCGGACAACCTGGCGATACTGGGGAGCTGGCACCTTGTACGCGAGACTCGTCCCGCGGTGGTCTCCAGTCCGTTCGAGCACAAGGCGGTGCTGGCCACCGCGCACCGAGTCGCCCACGAGGGTGGCGAGGAGCGTCTCGCGCGCGTCACGAGCGATGGCGTCGTCGACATCGCCGACATCGAGCGACTGGTGGACGAGCGCGTCGCGGTG
>JBBQYZ010000575.1:0-3097 GCA_038208205.1 Gemmatimonadales bacterium
CAGAGCGACGCGGTGGCAGCTTCGCTCGCCTTGCTCGGCGATGCTCGGGTGATGCGTTTCGTGCACGGCACCACCGTCGCCACCAACATGCTGCTCGAGCGCGCCGGCGCGCGCGTGGTGATGGTGGCGACCGCCGGGTTCACCGACCTCCTGCATCTCGCGCGGCAGGACCGCGCTTCGTTGTACGATCTCGCGCGCCACCACCCGGCGCCGCTGGTGCCGCGTGACCGCTCGGTGCCGGCGCGCGAGCGCATCGCTCCCGAAGGGGTCGTGCTCGCGCTGGACGAGTCGGCGATTCGCGACGTCGTGGCCGGCGTGCGTGCGCTGAAGCCCGACGTGGTGGCGATCGCGCTGTTGCACTCGCCATCGGACGACCGGCACGAGCGCCGTCTGGGCAACGCGCTGCGTGCGGCACTTCCGAGCATCGATGTGGTGCTCTCGAGCGAGGTGTTTCCGGAGATCCGCGAGTACGAGCGGACCGCGACCACCGTGGCCGAGGCGTACCTACGCCCGGGCGTCGCCCACTACCTCGAGCGTCTCACCGAGCGCGCCGCGGCATTGGGCCTGCCGGCACCCGGGGTGATGACGTCCGGAGGCGGGATGCGCACTGCCGGCGAGGCAGCGCGCGCTGCTGCATCGCTGGCGCTCTCCGGCCCCGCGGGTGGCGTCGTGGGTGCCGCCGCGGTCCTGCGCGCCGCCGGGTACCCTGACGCCCTCACCGTCGACATCGGCGGCACGAGCGCCGACGTCGGCCTCATCCAGCGGGGCGAGGCGCTCGTCGAGCCGGGCGGCCGGGTCGCCGGCGTGCCGATCGCGCTGCCGCGCGTGCTGGTCGAGACGGTATCGGCCGGCGGAGGGAGCATCGGGTGGATCGATGACGGAGGAGCGCTGCGCGTCGGGCCGCACAGTGCCGGGGCGGCGCCGGGCCCGGCGGCATTCGGGCGTGGCGGCACGCAGCCCACGGTGACCGATGCGCACGTCGTGCTCGGGCACATCACTGCGACCGCGCTCAGCGGAGGCGTGTCGATCGACCTGGTGGCCGCACGTCGTTCGTTGACCTCGCTCGCCGAGCGGCTCGGTGCCGATCTCGAACGCGTGGCGCGCGCCATGATCGACATCGCCGATGCTGCCGTGGCGCGAGCACTGCGCCGCGTGAGCGTCGAACGAGGCGTGGACCCGCGATCGTGCGTGCTGGTGCCGTTCGGGGGAGGTGGGCCACTGCACTGCTGCGGGCTGGCCGAGCTGCTCGGGATGTCGACGATCTTCGTCCCGCCCCACGCGGGCGTGTTGAGCGCGCTCGGACTCGCGATCACCTCCGAGCGGCGAGAGCGGATGATCAGCGTTCTCGCGCGCGCCGACGCGCTCGATGCGCTCGAGCTGGGAGCGGTCATGCGCCGGACCGCCGAGGGCGTGACGGGAGAGCCGGGATGGGAGCGTCGGTGGGTCGCCCGCATGCGCTACGCCGGTCAGGGACACGAGCTCGACGTGTCGGTGCTCGAAGGCGACGACGGTGCGACGCTCGCGAAGCACTTCGCCGAGATCCACCTCGCGCGCAACGGCTTCACGCTCGAGGGACGCGCCGAGATCGTCGGGCTGCGACATTCGGCGAGCGGTCCAGCGCGCGAGATCCGCCTCGTCGTGGACCCAGCGGTCGGCGGCCTCGCTCGGCGCGGTCCCGCGGTGGTGACCCTCGCCGACGCGACGCTGCGAATCGCTGACGGATGGCGCGCCCTGCCGCATGCCACGGGTGGCTGGCTGCTGGAGCGCGGCGCATGACGAGCGGGCCTGCGACCGTCGACCCGCTCGAGCTCTCCGTGCTCTCCCATGCCGTGGCGATGATCGCGGAGGAGATGGGTGCGGTGCTGGTGCGGAGCGCGCTTTCTCCCAACATTCGCGAGCGAAAGGACGCGTCGGCCGCGCTCTTCGACGCCCGCGGCCGGATGGTCGCGCAGGCCGCGCACATCCCGGTCCATCTCGGTGCGATGCCCGAGGCCGTCGCCGCGGTGCGCGCGCGCGCGCCGCGTCCGGGGGACGTGTTCCTGTTGAACGACCCGTATCACGGGGGCTCGCATCTGCCCGACCTCACTCTCGTCGAGGTCGTGGAGCTCGATGGCGCCATCGGTGGGTACACCGCCGTTCGCGCGCATCATGCCGACGTGGGCGGAATGAGCCCGGGTAGCATGCCACAGGGCGCGACGGAGCTGGTGCAGGAAGGCATCGTGATTCCCCCGGTTCGACTCGTGCGGCGGGGCGTGATGGTCGACGACGTGCTGGCGCTCCTCCTGGCGAACGTGCGAACTCCGGACGAGCGGCGTGGTGATCTCGGGGCGCAGCTCGCGGCATGCGCCGCCGGTGCGGCGGGGTGGCGCACCCTCGCTGCGCGGCTCGGCCGTGCGCGGCTGGATGCGGCGTGTGATGCGCTGCTCGACTACGCGGAGCGCCGGGTCCGTTCCCGTCTCCGGCCCCTGGAGGGGGTGACCGGCCGGGCCACCGATCGACTCGAAGGTGACGGCGTCTCGGACGCCGACATCCCGATCGTGGTCTCGCTCACCGTCCGGGACGGGGGTCTCCAGCTCGACTTCACCGGCACTGCGCCGCAGGTCGCCGGCAACGTCAACTGTCCGGCCGCCGTGACGCGGGCGGCTGCCGTGTTCGTCGTCCGCACGCTGCTCGATGACGACGTCCCGACGAACGACGGCATCGCGCGCGCGGTGACTCTGGTGCTGCCGGAGCGAAGCGCGATCAACGCCGGCTGGCCGGCGGCTGTCGCCGCGGGCAACGTCGAGATGTCGCAACGCATCGCCGATACGATCCTGGCTGCGTTCGGCGACGCGGGCGTGGACGTGTCGGCGCAGGGGCAGGGGACGATGAACAACGTCACCTTCGGTGGCGCTGGCTGGACCTTCTACGAGACGCTCGGTGGAGGGCAGGGTGGCGCGCCGACGGCAGGGGGACCCTCGGGGGTGCACGTCGGCATGAGCAACACGCTGAACACGCCGATCGAATCGTTGGAGCGCGCGACCCCCCTGCGCATCGACCGCTACGCTCTGCGCTGCGGGTCGGGTGGGGCAGGTCGACACCCCGGGGGGGAGGGCGT
>JBBQYZ010000576.1:0-3097 GCA_038208205.1 Gemmatimonadales bacterium
GGCCTAGGCGCGATCACGGTCGTGTGGGGAAGCACCTCGCGCGGCCGGGTGGAGCTCGCCGAGCGGGACGTCCGCGGCCTGAGCGTACCAGATGCATACGGCGTGGCGCTGGCGTCACGACTGGCGGCGTCGCTGCAGGGCGAGGAGCTGCCGCGGAGCCCGCAGGCGCTGCTCGAGCGCTACATCACCTCCGATCTCGCGGCATCGGGCTATCCCGTTGCGCTCACCGCCTGGTCAGGCGCATCGCCCCTTGCCACCTTCGGCTCGGCGCCCTTCGACGTCGCCTTCGACACCGTGGGCGTCGCGGCGATGATGGCCGAGACATCGCGGCAGCGCGTGGTGACGACGACGCGGGCGACCGTGTATGGCGTGCGCGTGATCGCCGTCCCGATGCGTGGGGGCGCGCTCACGATCCTGCTCGCCCCGCGCACCCGGCTGATCGGCACCGACGCCTACGCGCGCTGGTACGGACTGCCACCGGCCGGAAACAACGAACCGCCGTACTCCGTGCAGGTCGTGGCGGAGCCGCTGGCGGCGCGCGACGCGATCCGCTGGCGGCGGGAGGGCACGGAGCTGCATGGGGACTGGCCAGTGGCCGGCCCGACGGGTCCCGCCCGGGCACATGTCGAGGTGGACCTGCGCGGGCTCGACTCGCTGATCCCTCGCGGCGGCCTGCTGCTGTTGGTCGACATCGCTGCCGTGGGACTCGTCTGGCTCCTCGGTGCGCTCGCCGACGGCCGCTTCGGGCGTTGGCTTCGCTTGCGCCGCCGCCGTTTGCGCAGCTATCGCACGCGGCTCTCGCTCGCCCTCTTCGTCTTCTTCCTCGTGCCCGCCGCGGCATTCGCGGTCTGGTCGTGGCAACAGCTGTTCGAGGACGCGCAGGCGTCGCGTCGCCTGCTCGTGACCGAGACGATGCGCGCCGTGGCCGGCAGTGAGGATCCCGACTGGCTGCGGCGCGAGAGCCTGCGACTCGACACCAAGCTGCTGCTCTACCAGTCGGGGGTCATGGTGGCCGCGAGCGATTCGCTGTTCGCGGCCCTGGCGCCGATGGGGACGCTGCTGCGCCCCGACGTGGCACTCGAGCTCGGAGTCGCCGAAGAGGTGAGCGCGACGAAGGCAGAAGCGCTCTCGGGATCGACCGGAATGCTCGGCTACCGGGCGCTGCCCGCGCTCAGGGGCCGCAATCTCGTGATCGCGGCGCCGGCGCGCGTGGACGATCTGCTGCTCGATCGCCGTCGGCGGGACCTGGGCGTGCTGGTGTTATTCGCCACCGCGCTCGGCGCGGCGGCCGCCCTCTGGCTCAGCGCCCTGGCGGCGCGACAGCTTGCACGCCCCATCGGCGCGCTGCGCGCGGCGGCGCGTGCGGTCGCGCGCGGCGAGAGCGACCTTCCCCTGGCCACCGATGCCGCAACCGAGTTTCTGCCCGTGTTCAGCGCGTTCCGTGCGATGGCCACCGACCTCGGGGCGAGTCGTGCCGCGCTCGAGGAGGCGAAGCGGCGGACGGATGCCGTGCTGCGCACGGTTGCCAGCGGCGTGGTGGCGGTGGACGAGCACCGGCGCGTCATCCTGGCGAATCCGCGCGCCGAGCAGCTCCTGGGGAGTGTGCCGGCAGCGGGCGCCAAGCTGGGGGAGCTGGGCACGGGCGAAGTCGTCGCCCGCGTCGAGCGCTTCCTGCGCACCATGCAGGACGCTGACGGGTTCGAGCTCGAGCGCGACGGCCGAACGCTTCGCGGACAGCTCACGCGCCTGCCGCGCGGCGGTGCCGTCCTCACGCTCGACGACGTCACCGACCTGGCGCGTGCGCAGCGCGTGCTCGCATGGGGCGAGATGGCGCGGCAGGTGGCGCACGAGATCAAGAATCCGCTCACGCCCATCCGCCTCGGCGTGCAGCACCTGCGACGCACGCGCGGCCGTCCCGACTTCGATGTCATCCTCGATCAGAACGTGTCACGGATCCTGGAGGAGATCGACCGACTGGATGAAATCGCGCGCGCCTTCAGCCGTTACGGCGGGGGTCCCGAGGAGCGCGCCGCCGCCGAGCCGGTCGACGTGGCCGCCGTGGTGCGTGACGTGATGGCGCTCGAGACCCTCGGCGAGGGAGGGGTGAAGTGGGAGCTCGCGGTCGAAGAGGAGGTCGGCGCGGCGTTGGCGCGCGGGGACGAGCTGCGCGAGGTGCTGCTCAACCTGTTCGAGAACGCGCGGCTCGCCGACGCGCGCTCAGTGCACGCGGCCGTGGCGAGGGGCGCGACGAGTACCGGGGCTCGCGCCGTGGTGGTGAGCGTGACCGACGACGGCAGCGGGATCGCCGCCGACGTGCTGCCGCGTATCTTCGAGCCGCACTTCTCCACCCGAACGAGCGGCAGCGGGCTCGGGCTCGCCATCAGTCGTCGCATGGTCGAGAGCTGGGGGGGCGAGGTGACGATCGAGAGCATTGCGGGCGTGGGGACCACCGTGCGGATCGCACTGCGCGCCGCCTAGCCGGCGGCCGGGAACCCGGTCATTCCGTGTTTCCGGACGACGCGGCGCCGCCCTTGGTGCGGATGCGCACCGTCTTGATGTTCGTGAACTCGCGCAGTCCGAGGTCGCTCAGCTCGCGCCCGTACCCTGAGCTCTTCACGCCACCGAAGGGAAAGCGCGGGTCCGAGACGACCATGTCGTTGATGAACACGCTCCCCGCGTCGATCCCGCGCGCGAGTCGCTGCTGTTCGGCGGCGTCGGTCGTCCAGGCGCTCGCGCCCAGCCCGAAGCGCGTCGCGTTCGCGAGGCGAATCGCGTCGTCGAGGCCTTTCGCGATGAACACGCAGCCGACGGGGCCAAACAGCTCGTCCTTGAATGCCGGCGCATCCGGCGGGATGTCGATGAGGACCGTGGCCTGAAAGTACGCCGGCCCGGGTCCGCCGCGCCCGCCTCCGCAGAGCAGGCGCGCTCCCATCGCCACCGACTGTTTCACCTGCGCCTCGAGCTCTTCCGCCAGCGTCGCGGTCGCGAGCGGACCAAGCTGTGTAGAAGGATCGAGCGGGTCGCCCACGCGCAGCGCCTGCATTCCTCTCGTGAAGCCCTGCACGAACCGGTCGGCGATGTCCCGATGCACGATGAA
>JBBQYZ010000577.1:0-3084 GCA_038208205.1 Gemmatimonadales bacterium
CTAGAGATAGGACCGTCGAACCCTGCGTATCGTCGGATGTGCGGCGCGGCCTCGCGCGCCGACGCGCGCGTGCAGGACGCGCGGCCCGCGCGGCGCCGCTGCACGTCGTGTGCCCCACGGTGCTGCGTGCAGGAATGCCGGGACACTCCCGCACGCAGCACGCGCGGCACATGCACCCTTGTAAGGCCGCGCGCGGAATCCGTCAAGCGGATGGCGCGCCCTGCGCGGGCGCGCACCGTCAAGCGCTGCCCGTCGATTCCCCGTCAATCGCCCGCGGCAGGCGCCGGAAGGGCGTGTGTCGCCGGCAGACGGGCCGGCGACGCGCCCGTCACCCGGGCACTCACCCACGCGCCCAGGTCGTCCAGGTAGGTGTACATCACCGGGACCACGAACAGGGTGAGCATCGTGGAGGTGATCAGGCCGCCGATCACCGCGCGCGCCATGGGCGCCCGCGCCTCGGCGCCCGCGCCGAGGGCCAGGGCGAGGGGGAGCATGCCGAAGATCATCGCCACGGTCGTCATCACGATCGGGCGGAGCCGGATGCGTCCCGCCGCGAGGAGCGCGCCGGCGCGCACCTGCCCCCCGGCGCGCAGCTGGTTGGCGAAGTCCACCAGGAGGATGCCGTTCTTGGTCACGAGCCCCATCAGCATGATGATCCCGATCATCGTCATCACGTTCATGTTGCCGCGCGTGAGCAGGAGGGCGAGCGCGACGCCGATGAAGCTGAGGGGCAGGGCCAGCATGATCGCCAGTGGCTGCAGGAATGACCCGAACAGCGAGGCGAGGATCAGGTAGATGAACACGACGGCGAGACCGAGCGCGCTGAGCACGAAGCCCTTGGTCTCCTCGAGGTTCTGCACGTCGCCGGTGAAGACGGCGTGGTATCCGGGTGGGAGCCCGACGTTCGCCAGCGCGCGTTGCACATCGCGGGCGACGTCGCCCATGGCATATCCCGGCAGCACCCCCGCCGCCAACTGCACCTGCTGCTCCAGCTGTCGTCGCTCGATCTGCTGCGGGCCGATCCCGGCGCGCACCTCGGCGACCTGCGAGAGCGGCACCATGGCCGGCAGGCCATTCCGTGCATCGACGAACGTGCTCGCCACGGGCAGGCGCGACACGTCGTCGGCCGAGCCGCGCAGCGAATCGGGAAACAGGACGACTACGTCGTGCGAGAAGCCCTGCGGATCCTCCCATGTCGTCGCGCGCTGCCCGTTGAACAACGGCTGCAGCGTGGCGGCCACGCTTCCCACGCCGAGGCCGGCGCGCCAGGCCTCCTGCCGATCCACCCGCACGTCAAGCTGCGGGATGTCGCCTTCCTCGCTCGAGTTCGGCTCCGCCACCCCGGGCACCGACTTCATGGCGTCGAGCGCGCGGGAGGCGGCGACCTTGAGCCGCGAGGACTCCGCACCCTGCACGTTGACGATGATCGGCTGCCGGAAGCCGCCGAAGATCGTGCGCTGTCCCTGGATCGTCGGCCGGATGCCGGGAATATCCCGCAGCTTCCCGCGCAGATCGCCCTGGATGGCGAACAGGGACCGTGAGTGGCCGCGCCGGAGCGCCACGAAGATGTTCCCCTGGTTGGGCGTGCCGCGGAAGCCGCCCCCCACGGTGAGATAGGCGAAGTCCACCTCCGGCTGCCGTTGGAGGAAGGTGGCGATCTCACGCCCCTTGTCGAGCGAGTACTCGAGCCGCGAGCCCGGCGGAGTGCGGAAGCCGACGTTGAACTCATCGCCGTTCACGTCGGGCATCCAGGTGAAGCCGAGCCGCGGGATGATGACGAAGCTGGCGACCACGGTGGATGCCGCGACGGCGAGCACGGTGAGCCGGTGCCCGAGCGCCCAGCCGAGCCAGCGCGGATAGTGGTCGGCGACACGCTCGAACCAGTCGTTGAAGGCGAAGGCGACGCGTCGGATGGGGTTCGCCTTCCGCCGCTGCTCGCTCATGTGCTCACCGCCGTCGTTCACGGCGTGCTCCACCTCGGGGTCGGCCCACTTGCTCGAGAGCATGGGGTCCAGAGTGAAGCTCACGAACAGCGACACCAGCACCGCGAAAGCGACGGTGACGCCGAACTGGAAGAAGATCTTGCCGATGATGCCGCCCATGAACGCCACCGGGATGAACACGGCGATCACGGCGAAGCTCGTGGACATCACCGCCAGGCCGATCTCATCGGTGCCCTCGCGGGCGGCCACGTCGTGGTCCTTTCCCATCTCGAGGTGGCGCACGATGTTCTCGCGCACCACGATGGCGTCGTCGATCAGGAGGCCGATCGCCAGCGAGAGGGCGAGCAGCGTCATGGTGTTCACGGTGAAGTTGAACACCCACATGATGAAGAAGGCGCTGATGATCGACACCGGGAGCGTGAGCCCGGTGATCACGGTGGAGCGCCACGAGTTCAGGAACAGGTAGATGATCATGATCGTGAGCGCCGCGCCGAGCAGGATCGACAGCTCGACGTCGGCGAGCGACTCGCGGATGCGGCGCGAGTCGTCGCGGATCACGGTCATGCGAATGTCGTTCGGCAGCTGGCGCTCCAGCTCGCCGATGGCGGCGCGCACGGCGTCGGCCACCTCCACCGTGTTGGAGCCCGAGACCTTGAGCACCTCGAGTGAGACCGCTGGCGTGTTGGTGGAGTCGGCGAAGATCTCCGCGGCGGTGCGGCGGTTCTCGGCGCCGTCCACCACCGTGGCGACGTCGCCGATGCGCACGGGCGTCCCCCCGCGGACCACCACCGGCACCTCGGCGAAGGTCCTGGGGTCGACGATCCGTCCAGTCACGCGCACGAGGCGCTCGGTGGACCCGCGCTCGATGCGTCCGGCCGGCACTTCCTGGTTCTCGCGCCGGAGCGCGTCGGTCAGCTGCGCCGGCGAGAGCCCGTAGGCGCGCATCGCGTCGGGGTCCACCTGGACACGGATCTGGCGCCGGTTGCCGCCGACGATGTTCACCCCGCCCACGCCCGGGATCGCTTCGACCCGCGTCTGCACGACCTCGTTGGCGAGGTCGGTGATCTCGCGGATCGGACGCTCCTTCGACGTGAGGGCGACCGCCATGATCGGCGAGTCGTTGGGATCGAAGTGCTGGATG
>JBBQYZ010000578.1:0-3078 GCA_038208205.1 Gemmatimonadales bacterium
GGGCGCTGCACTCGTCCAGCGGCCGTCGCTGCTCCTCCTCGACGAGCCGACGTCGGGCCTCGACGTCAGCGTTCGGGCCACCGTCCTTCGGGCGATCGCGGCGGTCGCGCGAGCCGGCGCCGGCGTTCTGTTCTCGAGTCATTACCTGCCCGAGGCGGAAGAGCTCTGCGACAGGGTGCTCATCCTCGAGAAGGGCACGACCGTCGCAGCCGGGACGCTCACCGACTGTGTCGCCAAGTACGGGAAGCCACGTGTCGAGATCCGCATCGACGGTCAGCTCCGTTCCCACAACGGCTCCGACGTCAGCGCGGCGATCGCCGCGCTCGACCCTGACCAGCGGCAGCACATCCAGTCCGTTCGCGTCGTCGGCGACTCGCTGGAGGCCGTGTTCCTCCATGTGACGGGGCTTGACCAAGCCCCGCAGGACGCCTGATCCACGGGTATGAGGAACGTCCGGTTGATCGCGGCCAACGACGCCCGGATGCTCCTAGTCGACGCGTTTGCCATGGTCGTCCTCATCTTCATGCCGATCGTGACGCTCGCCTTCCTGGCCAACGCCATCGAAGGCGGTGCCGCCCAGGCGGTGCCCGGATTCATGGCCCTGTTCGGGTTCTTTGGCCTCTCGATCGTCGGCAGCAACTTCTACCGCGAGCACGGTTGGCGGACATGGCAGCGTTTCCTGGCCAGCTCGGCCAAGCCGTGGGAGGTCGTGGTGGGCAAGGCGACACCCCTCGCCGTGCTGTTCGTCGTGCAGCAACTCGTCGTGCTGGGATTCGGGTGGCTCCTCTTCGACATGCCGTTCCGAGGCAGCGTCGTCGCCGGCGGACTCGTCGTTCTGGCCATCGCAAGCGTGGAGGTGGCCCTCGGGCTCGTCCTCGTCACGGTGTGCAAGACCATGAGCCAGGTGACGACGATCGGGAACCTCGGTGCCGTGCTGCTCGCCGGGATGGGCGGTGGACTCGCGCCCGTGTCGGCGCTGCCCCAATGGGCCGACAACGTGGCGCCGGCGTCCCCGATCTATTGGGGGCTCAAGGGTCTGCGCACCGTCATCCGTGATGGTGGTGGCGTGGCCGACGTCGTCGAGCCCATCCTCGTGCTCACGGCCATCGCCGGCGCTGCGTTCGCGATCGCGGCGGTCCGGTACCGATCGGACGAGCCGAAGCAGTTCTTTCTCTGAGCCAGCTATCCGGGCAGTTCGGACGCGTCGAGGAGGTGCGTGTACACCCGGCGCGTCAGGCGTTGCCAAGCAAGTCCGTGCAACGTCGTGTTGATCTGCCCGACGGCAAGTCCGGAAAAGGTCAGCCGAACCGACGGATCGGTGAAGATCATGCACGATTCACCGCCATGGAACCCGTAGGTTGCGCGACTGGCAAACGAGCTGTACCGCAACCGGGTCGCCGCCCCTTCTCGACCCTCGAGTACCCCCAATAGGCACAGATTCCTCGCCCGTCGTTGGTCGACACGCACGCGGTCTGTCGAGGTGAAGCAGTACTCCGTGAGCCGTCGCCCGATCTCGGCGGAGAACAGTGGTGACTCGATCCCGCGCCTCGCATCCTCGACAGCTTGGAACAGCGTCCCGAGGTCCCGGGCTGCACCCCAGTAGCTCACGCCGGGCGAGGGCGAGTCGGCGAAGTCGTCAGCGACACGCGGGTCGAGGTAGGCGCGCAGAATCGCGCGCGCTCGTGGACCTGATGGTCCGTAGCTGAGGCCCGGTATCCCAAGGGGCTCCAAGACCCGTTGCCGAACGAACGCATGGAACTCCGTCGCCGTTGCGCGAGCAACCACCTCAGCCAGAACACGGTGCCACCACCGGCCGCTGTAGTCGTGAAAGACCTGGCCAGATGCGTCGCGCGACGGCACGAGGATCTCTGCTTCGCAGGCGGCGCGGAGCTCTGCCGCCGACTCCGCCCAGAGGCCCGTGTTGTCGACCTTCTCCGTGGTCTCGGCGCTTTGCCCCACACTGTGCGTGAGCAGTTGACGGATCGCGATCGACGACTTTCCGCTGGCTCCGAACTCGGGTAGGTGGACGGCGACGGCGTCGTCGAAGTCCAACAGCCCGTCATCGACGGCACATGCGACCGCCACCGCCACGAGCGGCTTGCTCGCGGAGAAGAACGGGAGAGCGTCATCGACCGCGAGGGGATCGCCGGCTCCAGATCCACAGCAGAGGTCGACAACCCGCTGCCCGTCCCGATGGACCGACAACTGGATCCCGTCGTACTGCGACGACGTGAGCCACCCCTCGAGGCGCAGAGCCCGGCTCGCGTCTTCTGCGCCACGACACCCGCGGTCGTCTGAGCTGCTACTCGGTGGAGAAGCCACCACGGATCTCCCCGTCTCGAGTGGTCTCGATCGAACCTCGACGTGTCATCGGGTAACGCTAGTTGAAGGCAGCGAGACCCCGGCTTGGCCAGCGCCGGCAAGTGGTAGCGTCACGACGTACGAGCTTTCGAAGGCCGGTCGCAACCCGCTGACGCAGAAGGCGTGTCGGTCCTGCTTCAGGCCGGCGGCGAAGGGACGCGGTTGCGCCCGGCGACCGACAAGGTGCCGAAGCCGATGCTGCTGGTCGGCGGCGTGCCGATCATCGAGCGGCTGCTGCGCCACGTCGTGCAGCACGGGCTCCGCGACATCACCATCGTGACTCGGCACCTCGCCGAGGTGATCGAGGAGCACGTCGGCGGGCTCGAGCTCGACGCCCGGATCGCGTTCGTCCGCGAGCGGCGACCGCTGGGCAACGCGGGGGCGCTGCGCCTGCTCCCCGACGACGGCTCGACGGTGGTGATGGCGTTCGCCGACCTGCTGACCGATCTCGATCTCTCGGCGCTGCTGGCGTTCCACCGGCGATCGGGCGGCGACCTCACGCTGGCGTCGCACTGGGACCCGCATCGCCTTCAGTTCGGGGAGCTGGTGGTGGACGGCGACCGGGTGTTGGGATACGACGAGAAGCCGGTCAAGCGATTCCTCGTCTGCAGCGGGATCGTCGTCGTCGGGCCCCGTGTCGTCGAGCTTGCACGCCGTCACGAGAGCGGGCCGGTCGGCGTCTCGGACCTCGCGAACAACGCCATCGCCGCCGGCTGC
>JBBQYZ010000579.1:0-3076 GCA_038208205.1 Gemmatimonadales bacterium
CGAGCGCCTGCAGCTCCTTCACGAGCACGTTGAACGACTCCGGGATGCCCGGCTCGGGCAGGTTCTGCCCCTTCACGATCGCCTCGTACACCCGGCTGCGACCGTTCACGTCGTCCGACTTGACCGTCAGGATCTCCTGCAGGACATGGGCGGCACCATAGGCCTCCAGCGCCCACACCTCCATCTCTCCGAAGCGCTGGCCGCCGAACTGCGCCTTGCCGGCCAGTGGCTGCTGCGTGACCAGCGAGTACGGTCCGATGCTCCGCGCGTGGATCTTGTCGTCCACCAGGTGCGAGAGCTTGAGCATGTAGACCGCGCCCACTGTCACCGGCGCCGCGAAGGTCTCGCCGCTGCGCCCGTCCCGCAACTTCACCTTGCCGAACGGCGTGATGCCGGCCAGGCGAAGCAGCTCCACCGTGGCGGCGTCGACGTCGGCATCCGACTTCTTGCCGAGCATGGCGGCAAGCGCCGGCAGCTCCTGGTCGGCGAGCCGCTCGTTGGGCGCCATCGCGGCCGCCTTCTCCAGCTGCTTGACCGCCGCCTTGTACTCGGCCTTCCGCGCGGCGTTCTGCTCCGCGTCCTCGGTCTGATGGTAGGCCAGCTCGTGACCCACCGTCGTCTGCTCGCGCTCCACCAGCTCGCGCGCCGCCGCGGCGATGAACTCCCGCATGCGGTTGTGGATGTCGCGCGTCCCCTGCGACATGCCGCGCGCGCCGAGGTCGTTCAGCGTGGCGTCCACGAGCAGCTCGACCTTGCCGCCCTCGGCCCGCTCGGGCTTGACGTCGAGGAGAAGCGTGCGGACGTCGGCATCGGTGATCACCAGCTTCGGCGTCTGCAACTCGAGCGCATCGCGGACCCAGGTGAGTCCGGCGATCTTGAGCAGCAGGCCGATCTCACGCTCGTTCGCCCCCTGGAACACCGGCGTCTTGGCGTAGAACCCGAGCAGCTTCGCCGCCCAGCCAAGATGCGTCTCGAGGATCTGTCCGACGTTCATGCGCGACGGCACGCCCAGCGGGTTCAGCACGATGTCCACCGGCTTGCCGTCGGGGAGGAACGGCATGTCCTCCTCGGGAACGATGCGCGCCACGATGCCCTTGTTGCCGTGGCGACCGGCCATCTTGTCACCGACCGAGATCTTGCGCTTCTCGGCCAGGTACACCTTCACCAGCTGGATCACGCCAGGCGGGAGCTCGTCGGGCTGCAGGATGCGGTCGATCCGCTCCTCGGCCTTCTCCTCGAGCTTCGCCTTCTCATCGTTCGCCGCATCGATGATCGTGCGGACCTTCTCGTTCACCTTCTTGTCGGCGACGCGGAAGGTCTTGAGGTCGAGCGAGGAGATCTTGAGCTCCTCGAGCATCTCGGCCGTGATCTTCGTGCCGGCCGGGATCGCCTCTTCGACCGTGCCGCTCTTGAGCGCCAGCGCGACGGTCTGACCTTCCAGCAGTTCGCCGAGCTCACCGTCGCGAACCTCGTTGACGCGAATCTTCTCCTCGCCCTCGAGACGCCGCACTTCACCGATGCGCTCGCCGCGGTCCTTCTCGACGACCTGATCCTCGATGCGGCTGAAGATCTTGACGTCGATCACGACGCCTTCCATTCCCGGCGGCACCTTGAGCGAGGAATCCTTGACGTCCTTCGCCTTCTCGCCGAAGATCGCGGTGAGGAGCTTCTCTTCCGGCGAGAGCTCCGTCTCGCCCTTCGGCGTGATCTTGCCGACGAGGATGTCGCCCGGCTTCACGTGCGCGCCGATCCTGACGATACCGCGCTCGTCGAGATCCAGCAGCGCCTCTTCCGAGACGTTCGGGATCTCGCGCGTGATCTCTTCCTGCCCGCGCTTCGTGTCGCGGACGTGCAGCTCGAGCTCCTGGATGTGGATCGACGAGTAGATGTCGTCCTTCACCAGTCGCTCGGACAGGACGATCGCGTCCTCGAAGTTGTAGCCGAACCAGGGCATGAACGCCACGACGACGTTGGCGCCGAGCGCGAGCTGGCCCATCTCGGTCGCCGCGCCGTCGGCCAGGACGTCGCCCTTCTTCACGGCCTGCCCCATCGTCACGAGCGGGCGCTGGTTGATGGCCGTATCCTGGTTGGTGCGCCAGTACTTCCGCAGACGATAGCGGTCGTGCTGGGTGAGGCGCGCGAGCACGCGCCCCTCGGCCTTCGACTGGCGCAGCTCTTCCGGGCCGGCGTCGACGATGATCTCGTCGGCCGTCACGCGGGAGATCACGCCGTCGCGGCGCGCGAGGACCACGGCGCCGGAGTCGATCGCGACCTTTTCCTCGAGCCCCGTGCCCACGAACGGCGTCTGCGGGTTGAGGAGCGGCACGGCCTGGCGCTGCATGTTCGAGCCCATGAGGGCACGGTTGGCATCGTCGTGCTCGAGGAACGGGATGAGCGCCGCGGCGATCGAGACGAGCTGCTCGGGCGCCACGTCCATGTAGTCGATCCGGTCCGGCGCCGTGAGCGGCACGTCACCCTGCTGCCG
Source organism: Gemmatimonadales bacterium (assembly GCA_038208205.1). Lineage (GTDB taxonomy): Bacteria > Gemmatimonadota > Gemmatimonadetes > Gemmatimonadales > Gemmatimonadaceae > AG11. The sequence goes on from JBBQYZ010000579.1 coordinate 2,486, forward strand.
CGCGAGCACGAGCCCGTCGAGGAAGGTGCCGTCCGGGTTCAGCGCGGAGCTGGCCTGGGCGATGATCGCGTCCTCTTCCTTGTTCGCGTCGAGCCAGGCGATCTCGTTCGTCACCTTGCCGTTCTTGACCACGCGATAGGGCGTCTCGACGAAGCCCAGGTCGTTCACCTGCGCGTAGCACGCGAGCGATGTGATGAGACCGATGTTGGGGCCTTCCGGCGTCTCGATCGGACACATGCGACCGTACTGCGAGTAGTGCACGTCGCGCACTTCGAAGCCGGCGCGCTCGCGCGTCAGGCCGCCCGGTCCAAGCGCCGAGAGGCGACGCTTGTGCGTCAGCTCGGCGAGGGGATTGGTCTGATCCATGAACTGCGACAGCTGCGACGACCCGAAGAACGCCTGGATGACGGCGCTCACCGTGCGCGCATTCACCAGGTCGTCGAGCGAGATCTTCTCGGGGTCGGTGTTGATCGACATGCGCTCCTTCACCAGGCGCGCCATGCGGGACAGTCCGACCGAGAACTGGTTGGCGATCAGCTCGCCCACCGAGCGAATGCGGCGGTTGCCCAGATGGTCGATGTCGTCGACGTG
>JBBQYZ010000580.1:0-3076 GCA_038208205.1 Gemmatimonadales bacterium
TTCCACGCGCCCATGTGGAACTCACGCACGCGAGTATCCTTGCGCAGCATCTCGTCGACCACCTGCCGCAGCGCACCGGTTCCCTTGCCGTGGATGATGCGCAGGCTCTTGAGATCGGCCCGAATCGCGCTGTCGAGTGCCTGCAGCACCGCGCTCTCGGCCTCGTCGGCGCGCAGTCCGAGGAGGTTGATCTCCGTGCTGACGTGCACCTCGGGCGCGTCGCCGATGTAGCTCACCGCGGTCTCGACTGGCTGGCTGTCGGTGCGGCGCAGCGTCGCCACCGGAACGGTCAGCTTCATGGATCCGATGGCCACGACCGCCTGCGTCGCCCGCAGGTCCACCACGCGTCCGATCTTCCCGCCGAGCGTCCCCAGCTCCACGGCGTCGTTGACGGCGATCGGGCCACGTGCTCCCGAAGCGACGCGCGTCTGTCGCCGCTCGGCGGCGCGCTCTTCGGCGTCGAGCCGGTCAAGGACGTTGGCTTGCCGTGCCGCGAGCTCCTCGGTGCGGCGGCGCGCATCACGGCCCATCTCGTCGATCGCGACGTCGGCCGCCTCGCTCCCCTTCTTCTTCAACTCCTCGATCGTGCGCTCGATCTCGGCGCGGGCTTCCAGCACGTACTTGCGAGCCTCCTGCCGACTGGCTTTCTCCACCGCGCGCTCGCGCTCGCGCACGTTCGTCTCGCGCTTCAGCACACTGGCGATGCGGTCGCGGGCGTCGTCGACCATGGACGCCGCCTCCCGCTCGCGCGCCGAGAGCTCTTCCTCCTTTCGCTCCAGCCGTTCGATCAGCGCGGCCATGTCGCGCTCGCCCTGCGGCAGCCGCTCCTCGGCGCGGGCGACGACGTCGGCCGGAAGGTTGAGCCGCCGCGCGATGCTGATCCCGTACGAGCGGCCCGGGACGCCCTTGATGAGGCGGTAGGTCGGCGCCAGCCGCGCCGCGTCGAACTGCAGCGACGCGTTGACCACTCCCGGTACCTGCGTCGCGAGCTCCTTGAGCTGTCCGAGGTGTGTCGACGCGAGGCTCGTGGTGCCTCGCGCGGTGAGCGCCTCGAGGATTGCCCAGCCGAGAGCAGCGCCCTCCTGCGGATCGGTGCCCGACCCCAGCTCGTCCACCAGCACCAGCGAGTCGGCGGTGGCCCGGCGCAGGATCTCCGAGAGGTTCTTGAGATGCGCCGAGAAGGTGGAGAGGCTCGCTTCGATGGACTGTTCGTCCCCGATGTCGGCGAGAACGTCGTCGAACACGGGAATGCGACTCTCCGCCCCGACCGGCGCGGGGATGCCGGCCTGCGCCATCATCGACACCAGCCCGATTGCCTTCAGCAGCACGGTCTTGCCGCCGGTATTCGGCCCAGACACGAGCAGCGTACGCTCGTCCGCATGCATCGCCAGATCGAAAGGCACGACGTCCACCCCTTTCGCGAGGAGGAGCGGATGGCGACCGTCGCGCACGGCGAATCCTAGACGGGCCGGAACCAGCTCGGCCGACGTGCAGACGAACTGGATGGCGTATCGTGCGCGCGCGAACAACGAGTCAAGCTCGGTGAGGGCATCTTGCGCGTCGGCCATCGCGTCGCGGTGAGGCCGGAGCCGGTCGGTCAGCTCGAGGAGGATGCGCTCGATTTCTTCGTGCTCTTCCGCCTCGAGCTCGCGGATGCGGTTCCCGAACTCCACCGCCGCCGGCGGCTCGACGAACATGGTACCGCCGGTACCAGAGGTGCCGTGCACGATGCCGCCGACGGTGCGCACGCCTTCACGTCGCACGGGGATCACGTACCGTCCTTCACGCAGCGTGACCGACATGTCCGGCGCGCGGTGATGCGCGTCGAGCCCCGACATCACGCGCTCGAGGATGCGTACGAGCTCCCCGTGGGATGCCCGCAGCTCGCGCCGGATGCGGCGCAGCGCGGCGCTCGCGTCGTCGCGCAGCTCGCCGTCCTCGGCCACGGCGCGCCCGATGTCGTCTTCCTCGCTCCGTGCGCTGAGCATGCGCCCGACGAAGGGAGCGAGGACCGCGCGCACGACTGCGGCTCGGCGGTCGTCGCGCAGCGCGTCGCGGGTGACTCGAGCCGACCGCAGGAGCACGACACCGGCGGCGAGCTCCGTTCCACTCCACACGGTGCCGATGACGCGCAGCCGCAGGATCGCGCCGCCCAGATCCGGGACCGGCTCGGGCGACCAGGGCGGGTCGCCCCCGATGAGCGATCGGACCGCGGCCACTCGCTGGTGTTCGCCGTCGAGCCACGCGATGTCGGCCGACGGCGTGAGCCCACGCACCCGCGCCGCGCCGGGTGCCGACGACGCACGCTCCGCAACGAGGTCGAGCAGCCGTGGGAACTCGAGGATTCCTAACGCGTGCGCGTTCATCGGCCCCGCTGCGCGGTGACCGGCCGCCCAACCGTCCGGCCGTCGCACCGTCCGACCGGTCCTTTCACCCCGGCTTGCCCAATTCCTCGCGCGCGATGGCGTTGATCGTGCTGCCCTCGGCGCGTCCCTTGAACTGCGGCAGCACCTTGCCCATCACCGCCCCGATCTGGGCCGCGCCAGCAGCGATCGCCGCACGGACGGCCGTCCGAAGCTCAGCGTCGCTGACCGCCGCCGGGAGATACGCCTCGAGGATCGTCACCTCGCCGCGCTCCTTGTCAGCCAGGTCGTCGCGCTTGCCGGCATACATCTCGATCGACTCGCGCCGGCGCTTGATCCCCTTACGAAGCACGTCGATCGTCTCCTCGTCCGTCAGCTCGCGGCGAAGCTCGATCTTCCGGTTCTTCGCGTCGGAGAAGATGGTTCCGAGCACGAGCACGCGCGCCTTGTCCTGCGCCTTTCGCGCGGCGTTGAGATCGGTCTGGAGCGTGTCGAAGAGCGCGGGCATTCGGCGGTCGGCGGGATCGGGTGGCAACAGTGGAACGTAGGCCCCGGGCGGAGCCAGATCAAGCAACGCGGCTCACCCGGGAGGCCAGGTGAGCGAGCGACCGCCGAGCACGTGGACGTGAATGTGAAGCACGGACTGTCCGGCGAGTTCGCCTGTGTTGATCACGATTCGATAACCCTGCTCCGAGATCCCCTCCGCCTCGGCG
>JBBQYZ010000581.1:0-3057 GCA_038208205.1 Gemmatimonadales bacterium
CTGAGCGGTGCGTTCGCTCTATGCGCCGCCGGGCCCCTCTGTCGGCTCACCGGGCTGACGGATGACATGGCGCTCGCCAGGCGACTCGGCGTCGCAGTAGCTGCGGTCGACGGTCTCTCGCTCGTGGCTGTTCTCGCGGCGCGGACGCCCGCCTCCCAACGACGCGCCGCGAATCTGAACGCGGGCACCGACGCCGTCCTGGCCTCGGCGCTGTTCGTTCATTCGGCCAAGCAGTCTGGTTCTCGACGCATCACGGCTGCCGCTGCGGGAGCCTTCGTGCTCGGTGGTGCAGCCGGGTGGATGCGAGCCTCCCGCACGATCTGAACGTCACCCGGACCCGGCGGGATGGGATCAGTGTTCTGCAGCTCATGCGCCCGCTCCTCGAAGCTCCTGCGGCGCCCAGGGCGGCCACCGCGCGGAGCCGGTCAGGTGTCCGTTGATGAACGACGCGACGAGCCTGAAGGGCCCGGCTGCCTTGGTGTTGTCGTATACGTGCGCTTCGTCGACCAGTTCGATGGCGGCACGGAGATGCCCCCACAGGCGGCCGAAGCGAGCACGCACCTTGTCCTCGGGGACGTGATGGCCTCCGTGGGTGACCCGCTCGACGACACGGGCAACAGCGAGGTCCTCCGGAACCAGGACGATGTGCAGGCTGACCCGGTATCCGGCCTGTGCTGCGTCGCGCAACAACGCCACTTTGGACTCGTGTGAGAACACCGTCTCTGCGGCGAATGACCTGCGGGCCTGGATCCGCTTGGCCCGCTCCGCGGCTGCAAGCTCGGCCGCCTCATACGCGTGCTCGACCTCAGCGCCCGGCCACCGTTCTGCTGCCATGACGTCGGCGTTTACAAATTCGAGGTGCGTTGCCGGCTCGAGGAGCTTGACGTAGAACGTCGTCTTGCCTGCGCCGTTGGGACCAGCGATGACATGCAGTACCGGATCGGACACTGCTCTCAGGCCATGGTCGTTCGTTCCTCAACGAAAGGCTCACGGTGCACGACCTCGCCGTTCTCATCGAGCTCGACGTAGGAATGGCCCTGGCCGGAGAACTCCCGAGCGAGGTCGAGGGCATCGCGTCGGGCGTCCATCCGCTCAGTCCACTCCGCGCGGACCACCGCCTGTTCATGCGCGGTCAACTGGTCGTAGTCACGGCGCGCCGCGAGCACAGCAGCGATGTCACGGTGCGAGACGCTGTCAGCGGCTTCGAGCTCCCGCCCGATGCGCGCCCAGTGGGCGATCTGCTGGGCGGCGCTACGGCTCATCAAAGAACCGACGATCTTCGCTGAGGCGTAGAGCTCGTCGTCGATACGGGTCGGTGATGTCGTGGCCATACCAACCTCTTGCGGTTGCTGTAGCAGACTGCAACACAGGCGGGGGACACCTTGACTATCGCTTCGCTCGGGGCCCGATCGTCCAGCACCGAGCCTCATCAGAGCTTCGACACGACACACGCGGCGAGCCGGCTGACGACGGGATCGGACAACCCGCTCGTGCTCCCGGACGGGTACCTCATCGGTGATCAGAAGGCCTACGCGCGGTGAACAGTCACGTGATCGGCGAACGCGGCGATCGCGCGAAGGTCGTTGAGGTCCCCACCGAGCACAGCACCGCCCGGTTCGGCCATGGCGACGACGACCGCGTCGACTGCCGAACCCTGGCGGGCCATGCTTCGCAACGCGCTGGCTCGCCGCGCGACATGTTGAGGTAGTTCTTCGACGATGTCGCAGGTCTTGAGAAACCGGTTCACGAGTGCGTCGGTTCGCTGGCGACCCGACAACGACTCGACCAGGACGACCGAGGGCACGATCGGTGGCCAGATGTCGTCGCGCTTGAAGACCGCGATCATCGCCGCACTGTCCTGATGTTGGCGCGACAATCGGGTGACGCCGCCGGAGTCGAGAACGAGCAGCGTCATCCAGCGGCGCGTGCCGAGTCGTCGCGACGAATCCGGCGCGAGAGCGCCTCGGCGCGTGCGAGAGCCTTCGCTGACGGCTCACCGACGTGCTCGATGAGTTCGGCCAGATACCGGTCTGTCTCCTCGAGAAGTTCTTGGCGGCGAAACTCGGCGCGAACAGCGTCCTGCAACAACTCCGACGCTGGCATCTCGCGCTCCTTCACCAGTCGATAGAGCTCGTCGGGAAGGTAGACCTGCATCCTTGGCATACGCCTACTATACGCCTACGGCCCCTCGACCCGCGCAGTCGCGGCCCCCGCGGCTCGAGTACGGAGTCGGCGTTTCGCGACGACCGGCCGGCCGACCTCTGACGCGTCCGCTGCGTCGACGGAGGCTCACCGTTACATCCGACAACCGTTACGACACCCCCAACAGCGGTGCGACGACGGGCCACGCGGTCTCCGCGATACGGGCGAGACCGTGCACGGTCAGGTGGTTCCAGTCGCCGACGACGACATCGGCGAACCAGCCCTTGAACGCGGGGAACGCCCCGCCATCGGTGTGGCATTGCGGGAAGGTCGCGCAGACCCGCGCCTGTTCTGCCTCGTACTTCTCGATGAGCGAGGTGAGCGTCACGATGTTGGCGTCAACCCGCTCGCCGGCGGGGTTGAACACGTCGCACGGCCCCTTGCCCGTGGAATGTGCCTTCGCCTCCGGAACCTGAGCGATCGCCTCGACGTCGTCGACGGGTCGGCCCGGTTGGCCCACCATCAGGATCACGGAGTTCGGCGAGTGCTCGGTGATGACCTTCAATGCTTGCGCGACCGACCTGCCAAACACCGGCACATGGGTGTCGTCGGTGGCGTTGCAGGCGATGTCGTTGTCAATCGTCTCGATGATCACCAGTTGCGGGAAGGGAAGCACCGCGAGCCCCGTCGTTGCCTGCGCCGGTAGCGCCGACGCGACCGCGCCGCCCGTGGCTTCATTGGCGAGCTGCCCTTCGGTCTCGGGGCGGGCGGCAACCAAGCGCAGATACACGCTCATGACTGCGGGCGCCGTTCCGGTGGCCCAGGAGTTCTGTTTCGCCGACCTGCCCGGAAGAGCCGGGTCGGAGCTCTCACCAGTGAGCGCAGAGTGGCCGAGCGCGAGAACGCCTACGGGAT
>JBBQYZ010000582.1:0-3056 GCA_038208205.1 Gemmatimonadales bacterium
GATAGACGCGCTGCTCCTTCACCCTGGGCAGGAACATGTGATAACCGTCGGCGACCGCGGCGCTCGTGTCGCGATACTTCGCCAGCGCCGCGCGCAGCGCGGACGCCACGCCCGCGGCGCGTGCGGAATCGGCCGCGGTGCCGGAGCGCGCCGGCGTCATGATCATGTGCCGGTCGGCGACGTCGTGTGCCGGGTGGCCCACCGGCACGCCCCCCGCGGCCGGGGATGCGCGCTGCGCGTCGATACGCGATCCGCCAGCGGTGAGCGCGAACGTCAGGAACAGGGCGGCGCGATGGGACGCGCGTCGAGCGGTGGCGGGGCCGGGCTGCGGCATGGCGTCTCCGAGTGAGCGACCTACCTTTAGTAGGCCTTGGCGGGTGGGAAGTTTCAAGTGGGAGGTGACAGCACTTCTCGAAGTACCGTCGCGGTGCCGTCTCGTCCCACTCCCCACCTCCCCCTCTCCGTGTCCGACCTCACGCAGCTCCTCAACGGCAATCCCGCCCTCGCGCTCCCCGCGCTGTTCCTGGGCGGCGTGCTGACGAGCCTCACCCCCTGCGTCTACCCGATGATCCCGATCACCGCGGCGATCGTGGGCGGGCAGACGGCCGGCGAGGCGGCGGGGACGGAGCGGCCGTCGCGCCTGCGGCCGGTGCTGCTGACGCTGACCTACGTGCTGGGGCTCGCCCTCCTCTACTCCGCGCTCGGGGTGTTCGCCGGCCTCACCGGCACGCTGTTCGGGAGCGTGAGCACCAACCCGTGGCTGTACTTCGCGATGGCCAACGTGCTCGTGCTCGCGGCGCTCAGCATGCTCGACGTGGTACCGATTCGCCTGCCGGCGGGTATCATGGCCCGCGCCGCGACGATGGGAACGGCGGGGCGATTTTCCGGCGCGTTCCTGATGGGCGCGATGTCGGGCCTCGTCGCCGCACCCTGCTCGGCGCCGGTGATGGCCGCCGTGCTCACCTGGGTGACGGTGACGAAGAGCGCGGGACTCGGCTTTCTCTACCTGCTGACCTTCTCGCTCGGGATGTGCACGTTGCTCGTGGTGGTGGGCCTGTCCACCGGCGGGCTCGCGCGCCTGCCGCGCGCCGGCACGTGGATGGTGACGGTGAAACGGATCTTCGCGCTCGTCATGCTCGGCGCCGCCGAGTACTACCTCATCAAGATGGGACAACTGCTGATATGACCACGCTGCTCCGCCGCACGCGCCTCGCCGCTCTCCTCGCCGGCACGATGTTCCTCGCCGCGCCCCGCGCCGCGCACGCCCAGGACTCTGGCCTGCCGATCGGCACCGTGGCCCCGAACGCGACGCTTCAGACTCTTGACGGCCGCACGGTGACGCTCGCGCAGTACATCGGCACCGGTCCCGCGGTGGTGGAGTTCTGGGCCACCTGGTGCGAGAACTGCGAGCACCTGCTCCCGGCGCTCAAGCGCGCGTACACCACGTACGGCCGGCGCGTGAAGTTCGTGGGCGTGTCGGTGAGCGTGAACCAGAGCCCGAAGCGCGTGCAGCTGCACGTGGCCAAGTACGGCGTGCCAGGGGTGCAGCTGTTCGACACGAAGGGAGACGCAACGGGGAAGTGGGACGTCCCGGCGACGTCGTACGTGGTGGTGATCGACAAGCGGGGACGCGTGGTGTACACGGGCGTTGGTGGCGATCAGAATCTCGACGCGGCGATTCGAAAGGCGCTCTAACCGCTCGGTCGGCGCGCGTGGGAGCACTCGCCGTCGGTGCGCGTCGCGCCGCGCGCTATCTGTTCACCGTCGCCATCCCCGCCTCGGTATACCGCGTCCCTGCCGCCACGCCCTTCGGCGCGATCTCGTCGATCCGGCGCAGGTCGGCGGCCGAGAGCTGCACGTCGAGCGCGCCGACGTTCTCCTCCAGATATTGCACGCGCTTGGTGCCCGGGATCGGGACGATGTCTCCGCCCTGCGCCAGCAGCCAGGCGAGGGCGAGCTGCGACGACGTGCAGCCCTTCTGGCTCGCGAGCCGCTCGATCAGGGCGACCAGATCGAGATTCTTCTGGAAGTTCGCGCCCTGGAAGCGCGGCTGGTTGCGGCGGTAGTCGTCAGCCGGCAGGTCGTCGAAGCTCCGGAAGCGGCCGGTGAGGAATCCGCGCCCGAGAGGACTGTAGGGAACGAAGCCGATGCCCAGCTCGCGCACCGTGGGCAGGATCTCGTCCTCCACGTCGCGGCTCCAGAGCGAGTACTCGGTCTGCAGCGCGCTGATCGTCGCCACCCGGGCGGCGCGGCGGATGGTGTCGCTCGACGCTTCGCTCAGCCCCAGGTACTTCACCTTGCCCGCCGTCACGAGCTCCGCCATCGCGCCGACGGTCTCCTCGATCGGCACCTTGTTGTCGACGCGGTGCTGGTAATAGAGGTCGATGTGGTCCACGCCCAGGCGCTCGAGCGACGCATCGCACGCCTTGCGCACATACTCGGGCGACCCTTCGATGCCCAGGAAAGCGCCCTCGGGCGAGCGCACGTTGCCGAACTTGGTGGCGAGCACCACCTGCTCGCGCCGGTCGCGGATCGCGCGCCCCACGAGCTGCTCGTTGGTGAACGGGCCGTACATGTCGGCCGTGTCGAGGAGGGTCACGCCGAGGTCCAGCGCGCGCTGGATCGTGGCGACCGACTCGTCGTCGTCTCGGCCGGCGTAAAAATCGGACATCCCCATGCAGCCGAGTCCGAGGGCGGAGACGGTGGGACCGGTGCGGCCTAGCTGTCTGGATTGCATGCGGGGCTCCTTGTGAGACAAACGAAGAGCGCGAGTCGGGGCGCTCGGCGCCGTGCGCCGACGACCGTTCTCAAAACAGTCCTTCCACCGAGAGATACCGCTCCCCCGTGTCGTAGCAGAACGCCAGCACCCGCGCCGCCGTCCCCACCTCCGCCATCTTCTGCCCCACCGCGGCGAGCGTGGCGCCAGAGCTCGGACCCACCAGGATCCCCTCCTCGCGCGCCGCGCGGCGGGCATACGCGAAGGCGTCTTCCTCCGTCACCTGGATGAAGCCGTCCACCACGTCGTAGTGAAAGTTGCCGGGTACGAAGCCCGCGCC
>JBBQYZ010000583.1:0-3050 GCA_038208205.1 Gemmatimonadales bacterium
ACCGCCTCCGCCGCGACGGTCACGCCGGTGAGGCCTCCCCCACTCCTCACGCGGACATCGGCCACCTGCTCCCCATTCTCCTGGACCGCGTCGACCAGCTCGACGTTCGCCCCCATCTCGCGAAGCACCGCGAGAAATCCAGTACGCGTCTCGTTCACGCACACGCGGCGCAGGAGTAGGTCGGCGTGCGGCGCCAGGGCCGCCAGCGCCGCGAAGAAGGCCGCCGACGACGGGTCGCCCGGTACCGTGATGTCGAGCGGCCGCAATGGGTTTCCCGGGAGCAGCAGCACCGCTTCCTCGTTCGTCCACACCTCGGCGCCCATCGCCGCCAGCATCCGCTCGGTATGGTCGCGCGAACGCGCGGTCTCTCGCACGGTTGCCTCGACGCCCGCCGTGATGCCCGCGAGCAGCACGCAGCTCTTGACCTGGGCGCTCGAGGTCTCGGTGCGCCACTCGACGTCGTGGAGCTCGCCGCCACGCACTGTCATCGGCAGGCCACCGTGCGGCGACAGCTCGACGAGGGCGCCCATCGCCTCGAGTGGACGCTGGACCCGGCGCATCGGCCGGCGCGACAAGCTCGCATCGCCGACGAAGCGTGCCGCCAATCCCGCTCCCGCAACGACGCCAGCCATCAGTCGCGCGGTGGTACCGCTGTTGCCGCACTCGAGATCACCGATCGGCGGGTGCAGGCCATGCCGACCCCCCGCCGCGATCTCGATGTCCGGACCCAGCGGTGGGATGGCGACGCCGAGGGCGCGAAGCACGCCGGCCGTGGATTGCACGTCGGCCGATGCGAGGATGCCGCGCACTCGCGACGTGCCGACCGCGAGGGCCGAGCAGATCAGCGCCCGGTGCGAGATCGACTTGTCGCCGGGGACCACCAGGTCGCCGGCCACTCGGAGTCCCTCGCGCGTCAGCGGAGCCATCCCTCCAGCGCCGTGGCGAGATCGGTCCGCTCGTCACGGTATTTCACGATCACCGGCGTCTGCAAGGAGAGCCCCTGCTCCGCTCCCCACCCCTGTGCCACCTGCCGTGCCCCGGGTACAACCACCGCTCCGGCCGGGATCTCGAGCGGTCGCTCTCCTTCCGCCCGGTAGACGCGCTCGTGCACGAGGTCGTAGACGGGGGTGCCCCTCGTGAGCACCACGCCGGCGGCCAGCACCGCCTTCGCGCGGACGATCGTCCCCTCGTATACGCCGCAGTTGCCGCCGACGAGCACGTCGTCCTCGATCACCACTGGCGCGGCATTCACTGGTTCCAGCACGCCACCGATCTGCGCCGCCGCGCTCAGGTGGACGCGCTCCCCGATCTGGGCGCACGAGCCGACGAGCGCGTGGGAGTCGACCATCGTGCCGGCGCCGATCCACGCGCCGACGTTCACGTACATCGGCGGCATGCACACCACGCCAGGTGCGAGATAGGCGCCGCGTCGGATCGCCGAGCCGCCGGGTACGACCCGCACGCCGCGGTCCGCGGTGATCGTCTGCGGCGGATAGGTATGCTTGTCGAAGAAGGCGAACTGCCAACCATCGCGGCACGGCAACGACATGTCGACGATTCGCCCCACGCGGAAGCCGAGCAGGATGCCGCGCTTCACCCAGGGTACGGCGCGCCACTGGCCGGCCGCATCACGTTGGGCTGCGCGCACGGTACCGTGCTCCAACGCGTCGAGCAACCGACTGACGAGCTGCTCGGCGTCCGGAGGAAGAGCCTGCCCCGCCGGCGTCTCGGCGACGGCGAGCACGCGCGCGGCGAAGCGGTCGTCGAACGCGTCGACAGCCAGGGTCACGCCAGTGCCCCGGCTCGCATCAGCGCGGCGCGCACCACCTCGTCTCTCGAAGCGGACATCGGGACGAGCGGGGAGCGCAGCACGTTCTCCATCCTGCCCATCATCGCGAGCGCCGCCTTCACCGGCATCGGATTGGATTCGATGAAGGCCGCGCGCATCCAAGGAAGGAGGCGCTGGTGCAGGGCGCGAGCCGCGTCCAGGTGTCCCGCTCGCCCGGCCGCCACCAGCTCGGTCATCAGGCGTGGCACCACGTTCGACACCACGGAGATGAGCCCGTCCCCTCCCAGCGCGAGGATCGGCAGCGTGAGCTCATCATCGCCGGAGAGCACGGTGAATCCTTCGGGCTTTCCCACGATGACGTCGGTGATCTGCGGCAGGTTGGCCGAGGCCTCCTTGACCGCGCAGATGCGGGCATGCTTCGCCAACTCGAGCGTGGTGGCGGCGTCCACGTTGCTCCCCGTACGTCCAGGAACGTTGTAGACGACGATCGGCAGCTCGACCGCGTCGGCGATGGCGGTGAAGTGCGCGACGATGCCGCGCTGCGGCGGCTTGTTGTACATCGGCGATACGTGAAGCAGGTGCGTCGCGCCGAGCTCCCGCATCGTGCGTGACGTCTCGATCGCCTTGACCGTGTCGTTCGAGCCGGCGCCGGCCACCACCGGCACGCGCCCGCGCGACTGCTCCACCGTGATCTCGACGACGCGCCGGTGCTCCGCCGTCGTCATCGTGGCGGCCTCGCCAGTAGAGCCGCACGGGACGACGAAGTCGATGCCCTCATCGATCTGCCAGTCGACGAATCCACGAAGGGCGCGCTCGTCGATCGCCCCGCCTCTGGTAAACGGCGTGGCGAGAGCGGTCCCGCATCCAGTCAGTCTTGTGTCGGTCATCGATGCTCCGTGTGTGGCGGGGTCGACCTCTCGGCGGGGGCGAGCACGTCCTGCATGGTGAAGGTGCCCCGCCGCCCCACGAGCCAGCGCGCGGCCGTCAACGCGCCTTCGGCGAACACCCGCCGGTCGCGTGCTTCATGTACGAGACGCACCTGCTCGAAGGTGCCGTCGAACAGCAGCTCGTGCGAGCCCGGCACGGAGCCGGTGCGCACGCTGGTGATCGGGACCGAGCGGCCTCCTGCTACCTCGACGGTACGGGCCAGCAACACCGCCGTGCCGGAGGGTGCATCGCGCTTTGCCGAGTGGTGTGTTTCCACGAGGTGCACGTCAAAGCCCGCGACGGACGCGAACAGGCGAGCCGCCTCGGCGACGAG
>JBBQYZ010000584.1:0-3046 GCA_038208205.1 Gemmatimonadales bacterium
TGATGAGCCCTCGGTTCTCATCCGTCCGCGTCAGTTGCCGGCTGCGAACTAGAACTCGATCTGCGCCCCGAGCTCGATCACGCGGTTGGGCGGGATCTGGAAGAATTCGGTCGCCGACCTGGCGTTGCGCGACATGAGGGCGAAGAGGCTCTTCCGCCAGCGGGACATCGGTGCGCGCCCGGTGAGCACGAGCCGCTCGCGGCCCAGGTAGTACGACGTGTCCATGGGAGGCACCGCGACGCCGCGCGATGCCGCCAGGGCGAGCACCTCGGGGATGTTGGGCGACTGCATGAAGCCGTAGTTGGCCACGATGCGATAGAACCCCTGACCCATCGGCTCGAAGGTGAGGGTGTGGTCCTCGCCCACCTCGGGAATGCCGCGTGTCTGCACGCTGAGCAGGATCACCGTCTCGTGCAGCATCTTGTTGTGCTTGAGGTGATGCAGCATGACCACGGGCACGCCGGCAGCGTTCGACGTCATGAACACCGCGGTTCCCTTGACGCGAACCGGTGGCTTGCGCTCGAGACTCTCCAGGAAGGTATCCAGCGGCAGAGCATTCTCGGCCTGGATGGCGTTCAGCTGCATGCGCCCGCGCTTCCAGGTGCTCATCAGGGTGTAGACGCCGAGGGCCATCACGAGCGGCACCCAGCCGCCGTGCTCGATCTTGATGACGTTGGCGGCGAGGAACGAGAGATCGAGCAGCAGGAACGCCGCCGTGAGCGAGACCACCCGCCAGAGCGGCCACCCCCAGCGCGAGCGGGCCACGACAGCGAACAGCAGCGAAGTGATCGCCATGGTGCCGGTGACGGCGATGCCGTACGCTGCGCTCAGTGCGCTCGAGTTGCCGAAGGCCACCACGAGGATGAGGCACCCGACCATCAGCGCCTTGTTCACTTCGGGGATGTAGATCTGCCCGGCCTCCTGCTTGGAGGTGTGGATGATCTGCATGCGCGGAGAGTAGCCGAGCTGGATGCTCTGCTGCGTGAGCGAGAAGGCGCCCGAGATGAGCGCCTGCGACGCGACGATCGCCGCCGCGGTCGCGATGACGAGGAGCGGCCACTGGAAGGCCGAAGGCGCCAGGAGGTAGAACGGGTTGCTCGCCGCGCCGGGAGTCCTCAGCAGCAGCGCTCCCTGCCCGAAATAGTTCAGGAGCAGGGCAGGAAGCGCGACGGCGAACCACGCGATGCGGATGGGTCGCTTGCCGAAGTGTCCCATGTCGGCATAGAGCGCTTCGCCGCCCGTCACGCAGAGTACCACGGCGCCGAGGGTGAGGAAGCCGGCCAGGCCGTGCTCCCGGAAGAACAAGAGGCCATGCCATGGGTTGGCGGCGGCGAGCACCTCGGGATTGGCGACGACGGAGCGCACGCCCAATACCGCGATCGTCACGAACCACACCAGCATGGTGGGCCCGAACGCCGTGCCGACGCGTGCGGTGCCGTAGCGCTGCACCATGAACAGGCCGAACAGGATGACCAGGGTGATGGGCACGACGACGTGCGAGAGCGCAGGAGTGCTGACCTCCAGACCCTCGACCGCCCCGAGCACGGAGATGGCCGGTGTGATGACCCCGTCGCCGTAGAGCAGGGCGGCGCCGAACAACCCGAGCGCGATGAGCAGCAGCCGCCGCTTCTTGTCGTCGGCTCGGCGACGCTGCTGGAGCAGGAGCGCGAGGAGCGCGAGGATGCCGCCCTCGCCGCGGTTGTCGGCGCGCAGGATGAAGACGATGTACTTCACGCTGACCACGAGGATCAGCGACCACAGGATCAGCGAGAGGACCCCGACGATGTTGTCGGGGGTCGGCCTGATGCCGTACTCCGCCTTGAAGCACTCGCGCAGCGCGTAGAGCGGGCTGGTGCCGATGTCGCCGTAGACGACGCCGAGCGCGGTGAGCGTGAGGACACCGAGCCGGCGTCCGGTGGCCGGCGCGTGTGCGGCCGGCTCTACGGGATAGTTCCCTGTTTCGACCGGCATCGAGATGGTGAGGGACAAGGCGCGTCGTCGCCGCGCAAACGGCGAGGGCCGGAGACGCGTGCGTCTCCGGCCCACTGGAACATATGCGCCAGTCCGCCCCGGGGTCAGCGGGGGATCGCGTCGATCTCGGCGGCGGCCCGCTTGAGGATGTCGACGATCTGGCGGAGCACGTCGGGCTGCTGCACCGCGTCGGTGGCGCGCCCGTAGGTCGCCTTGCCGACCGTGCGGAAGGCGCCGTGCACCTCCGTCATCGGCTCGTCCAGGAAGTGCCCGACGATCTTGCTGATCCGGTCGAAGATCGAGTCCACCGTATCGCGGTTCTCGGCGAGGTGCGCGCGGCCGGCGTCGGTGATCTCGTAGGTCTTCTTGCCTTCGGGACCGGGCATCACCCGCGCGTATCCGAGGTCCTCGAGCAGCTGGAGGGTGGGGTACACCACGCCGGGGCTGGGCGAGTATGCCCCGCCGAACCGCTCCTCGAGCGCCTTGATGATCTCGTAGCCGTGTCGCGGCTTCTCCTCCAGCAGGCGCAGGACGACGTAGCGCAGGTCGCCCTGCTCGAACATCCGTCCCGCGCGCCAGCGGCCGCGGGGCCGTCCTTCGGCGCCGAAGAATCCGTTCATGAAGTTGGCGTCGAAGCCCCATTTGCCCCGCGCATCATGCGGGGTCTGGGGACGATGCGGGGGATCGAAGAAGCAATTGAACATGAGACCTCCACGGAAGATATATCGACGCTGCAGCTGGAAGATATATCGCGCGATATATCGCGCAACCACTCCCACCCGACCGAGGCGATCGCGGCAGCCCGGATCGGGCACGTCGATTGCTTGTGGAGAGGGCAACGAACCGGACATCAATTCCCTCTCGAGAGGACACGACCATGGCAGACGATCTCGGCACGGATGGCCTGGGCAACCAGATCAAGGGTGCGGCGAAGGAAGTCGGCGGGAAGATCCAGAAGAACGTCGGCGACGCGACCGACAACACGAGCCAGGAGCTCAAGGGAAAGGCGAAGGAGATGGAAGGCAAGTCGCAGCGGAAGGTCGGTGAGGCCGAGAACAAGGTCGACCGCAACACC
>JBBQYZ010000585.1:0-3038 GCA_038208205.1 Gemmatimonadales bacterium
GGCGCGCAGCGCTCGCGTGGCGGCGACGAGCGCATGCTCCTCGCGCGTCGCCTGTTGCTCGCGAGTTCGCAGCGCGGCCGTGACGGCGGCGGCGCGCCGCTCCACGCGTCGTACGCTCCAGACTGGCATCGCCACCGCGCCCAGGACGGTGAGCACGAAGCCGGTGGCCGCGACGGTGAGGCGACGCCGATGGACTCTCGCCACGAACGCGTCCGCGAGCACGCCGTCCGGCCGGTACGCGGTCCCATGCCGGAGTCCCGCCTTCGCGGCGAGCCAGGCGTCGGCGAATCGTGCCGCGTCACCGGGCAGGCCGGCGATCGAGGGCACCGGGGGTGGCGCCGCCAGCTCCATGCGGTCGGCGGGAACTCGCCGGTAACACACGAGCGACCGCCCACGGAACTCGGCGAGCCCGCACACGTCGCCATCGGGCCAGCGCAGCGGCCCGTCCTCCACGAGCAGGCCCGCGATGCTGATGGACGGCACGATCGCGCGCAGTCGGACGTCGTGCCGCGCGCATGCCGTCATGACGGCCACCGCGACGTCACGCTCGATCGCCGCGATCCACACATCACTTCCCCGACGGCAGGCGTGCATGGCGAGCAGCGACGCGTCGTGCTGCAGGAAGTAGCGCCCCAGGTCCTCGCGCACGATGGCCGTGAGGAGGCGCTCGTTCGCCCGCGCCGGCAGGTCGGTGATCCGACGGAGGTGCACACCGCTCGGCCCCACCGCGGCGACCGCGCTGCGTCGCGCCAGCCAGCCGAGCTTCGCCCGCGACAGCAACTCGCCGAGTGCCAGGTCGAGGGGTCGTTCCTCGGTGATCTCGCGCTCGTCACGACCGCACACGCGACCTCGACGCAGCGTCACGAGACGTACGGAAATGGCGGACACGCCGATCCCGATCTCCGCCGATCCGGCACCTACCGCGTCGGTGACGCGTCGCCGCAGCGAGGATGTCGGCACGTCAGTCGTGCGCCCCGACACGGATGATCGCGGTGTCGGCTGCCGCCGCGAGCGTCGCTCGCGTGACGAGTCCGATCGCCAGCGGCGGAGTGATCGCTCGCTCCCATCGCTCCACCCAGTGCCCACCGTCGCTCGCCGACGCGAGATAGCGGAAGGACGCTGCGGAGCCGCGTGCCGCGACCTCAACGCGGGCGCTGCCGCCCAGCGCGAGCACCACACGCACCTCGCTGCCCTCGTGCTCCGCCGTCAAGCGTACGTCGCACTGCTCCTGCCACCCACCCGCCTCGTCGCACCAGCTCCGGAAGCTGGCACCCTCCGGCGTGCCGTCGAACCGCGCGGAGTCGGTCGTCAGGCCGGCGAGAGCTACCGTGCTGCGGAGCAGGTGATCGGCGTTCGCCTCGGCGTCGGCGCGCCGCGCGAGCGCCGCGACGCGGCCGGCGTGGAGCACGAGCCCGTCGAGCAGCGCGCGGGCGCCGAGGATCACCACCGCGCTCACCGCGAGCGCGACCAGCACCTCCATCAGGGTGAACCCCGGCCGGCTACCGCGGCGCATCGGCGCTCCAGCCAGCGGCGGTGTCGGGGCGGTACACGCTCGTGCTGAGCAGCGCGTGACGGCCGGCGCTGTCGCGGAGCGTGAGGTGATAGAGCGACGGAGCGGTCCGCTGCGCCTCCAAGATCCACGCGCCCTGTCGACGACTTCCCAGGCGGTCATTCAGGTCCTCTCGCGTCCACAGCACCACCACATCGAGAAACGCGCTCGCCCGCCGCGTGTCCCGCTCGGCCAAGCGCGCCCGCTCCGTCACCCGCCCCGCCTCGAGCGCCAACGCCGTGAGCGAGGCCGCGGCGGTGCCCAACAGCGCCAGCGCCACGAGCACCTCGAGCAACAGCACGCCCGCGCGGCGATCAGCGCGATGCATGGACGATCTCCCCGGTCCTCACGTCGATCCCGAGCGGCGCGTCGGCGAGCACTCGGCCGTCCGGAAGCGCGCGCACGGCGCGTGGTGTCCCGGCCTCGTCTACCGTGAAGCTCACGGCGCGACCGGTGCGCAGTGCCTCGCGCCGCGCCGCCGCCACGCGCGGCGCCAGGGTGGGGGCGGGAGCAGAGCCGGCGCGCCGCAATGCCACGGTGGTGAGCGACGCGAGAATGCCCAGAATGACGATCACCACGATCAGCTCGATCAGCGTGACGCCGGCACGCCACGCCGTCATGCGCCGGGCCTCACGCTGTAAAGAGCCTGCAGCAGCGCCGAGGCGACGAGCGCCACCACCCCACCGAACACGACGATCAGCAGCGGCTCGATCAGACGCACCGCGCCCTTCACCTGCCGCGCCACGCGTTCACGCTCCATGCGCGCGGCGTGCGCCAGCATCGGGGCCAGACGTCCGCTCTCCTCGCCCGCCTGCGCGAGCCTGGTCACGAGCGGCGACACCGCCGCGTGCCGGCCGAGCGCGGTGGACAATCGCTCCCCCTGCTCCACCAACTGCCGCACCCGCATCAACCGGTCGTGCAGCTCGGCATCGCCGCCGGCGCGCGCCGCGCTCGACAGAGCGGGCGCGATCGCCACCCCGCTCTCGAGCAGCGCGGCGAGGGCAGCGCAGGTGCGCGCCGACGCGGAGGCCAGGCGGAGGGATCCCACGATCGGCACGTGCAACAGCGCCGCGTGCCAGCGCTGGCGCCCGTCGGCGGTGCGCACCCACATGTACCAGACGAGTATCGTGAGCGCGAGCGCGAGCGCGATGGCGGGACCGGCGGACCGTAGCGCATCCGCCGCCGCGAGCACGAGCCGCGTGGACGGTGGCAACGCCTGGCCCAGATCGCCCAGGATCGCCGCGAACTTCGGCAGCACCACGCCGACGAGGAGCACCACCGCTGCCGACCCGGCCACCGTGAGCAGCGCCGGATAGGCGAGTGCGCTGCGCACCGCGCTCCGTGTTGCCGCCGCCTCGTCGCACAGCTCAGCCGCGTGGCGAACGGCGGCAATCAACCCGCTGCCGCGTTCCCCCGCCTGGATGATGCCCACGACGATCGCGGGAACCGACGCCGGCGACTCGCCGAGCGCGCCGGCGAGCGAGCGACC
>JBBQYZ010000586.1:0-3030 GCA_038208205.1 Gemmatimonadales bacterium
GTAGCTGAACAGAACGGGTTCCGACCAGGCGAGCCCCATGAAGGTGATCCCGAGGGGGAGCCCGCGATGGTAGCCCATCGGCACCGTGATCGCCGGATACCCCGCCACGGCGCAGGGCGAGGTGCTGCTTCCGCCGGAGGCGTCGCCGTTCACGAGGTCGATCAACCCCGGCGCGCCCTGGGTCGGCGCGACGAGCGCGTCGAGGCGGTGCCTGGAGAACGTGGCGTCGAGCCCCTTGGTGCGCGCGAGGTCGCGGCATGTCGCCAGCGCCTTCCGGTACGCGGGGCTCGTGAGCGGTCCCTTCTTCGCGGCCTGCTCGAAGATCTCCTGGCCGAAGTAGGGCATCTCCTCCGCGGCGTGCGCGCGGTTGAAGGCGATCAGGTCGCCGAGGGTGCGCGCGCGGCTGCCGGCGGGCAGGCCACGCAGATACGCCTCCAGATCGGCCTTGAACTCGTACAGCAGCACCTCGTACTCGGCATCGTCGAACTGGCCGGCGGTGGCGATGTCGGCCGGGTCGACGACGATCGCGCCGCGGTCCTTCATCACGCGCAGGGCATCCTCGAGCGCCGCGTCGGCCGCGGTGCTGTAGCCGGTATAGCGCTTGCGCGCGACGCCGATCCGCGCCCCTCGCAAGCCGTTCGCATCGAGGAAGCGCGTGTAGTCGGTGACAGGCGCCACGCGGCTCGCGCGCGTGGTGCGCGTCGTGCGCGTCGCGGCGTCACGCGGGTCGGAGCCGGCGAGCGCACCGAGCAGGATCGCGGCATCGGTGACCGTGCGCGCCATCGGCCCCGCGGTGTCCTGTGAGTGCGCGATCGGGACGATCCCGCTCCGGCTCACCAGACCGATCGTCGGTTTCATCCCCACCAGCGAGCAGGCCGCGGCCGGCGACGTGACCGACCCGTCGGTCTCCGTGCCGACGGCCACGGCGCAGTAGCTCGCCGCGGTCGCGCCGCCGGATCCCGAGCTCGAGCCGCTGGGAGTCCGATCGGTTGCATATGGATTGCGCCCCTGCCCGCCCCGTGCCGACCACCCGCTCGACGAATGGGTGGAGCGAAAGTTCGCCCACTCGCTGAGGTTCGTCTTGCCGAGGATGACGGCGCCGGCCGCGCGCAGCCGCTCTATAATGAAGGCGTCGCGGGCGGCGCGGGAACCGGCCAGGGCCAGCGAGCCCGCGCTCGTCGTCATCCGGTCGGCGGTGTCGATGTTGTCCTTCACGAGCACCGGGATGCCGTGCAATGGCCCCCTGACACGCCCCGCCCGCCGCTCGGCGTCGAGCGCGTCGGCGAGTGCCAGCGCGTCGGGGTTCGTCTCGATCACATGTCGCAGGGTCGGCCCCTGACGGTCGAGCGACTCGATCCGTCCGAGGTACTGCTCCACCAGCGCGTGCGACGTGTACCGACCGCTGCCCATGGCTGCCTGCAGCTGGGCGATCGTCGCCTCCTCGAGCTCGAATGCCGCCACGCTCGGCGTTGCGACGGGAGCGCGACGCGGCGCGCCAGCGGGCGGAGTGGCATGCGCCAGGCGCGAGGGAATCGCGGCGGCCGCGAGGGCGGCGGCCGTGGCTCCGACGAAGCGGCGGCGGGTCACGTCCGATGCGGAAGACGGGGTCTCTGTCATCTCGGGCGGCTGGTCGGTGGCGTGCGAAGGTGGTTGGCGCGTGGCGTGCGCGGGAGTATGAATAGAGGAGCGAGCGGCAGCAATGCAGACCGGCGTGTGATGCACATCACATCAGGTCGACCGTGCGAATTCCTCAGCGGGCACGTGCAGGCCGGAATGCAACTTGCCCGAGCGTTCTGATCTGCACGGCCTCGTGATCGCAAGGGGAATGCAGAGGCCAGACTCGAGGTGATGGATCGTGGGACTGATGACTTTCAACGATGCGTTGGGCGCGCGGTGGCGGGTGTGGCGGGTGGAAACGCCGGCGGCGCGGGCGCATCTCATGGACGCGAGCTTCCGCAATGGATGGCTCGTCTTCGAGCGTGAGGATGGAGTGGAGCGCCGCCGTCTCGCACAGGTGCCGGAAGATTGGGCATCGCTGTCGCCGGCTCGACTGGCGCAGCTCTGTTCAGTGGCCGCGCCGGTGGCGCCCCTGGCGAGTCGTTCCACCGCGGCGACCGAGCGATTTCCTGCGCCGCGGCGACCCGATCCGGTGCTGCGCGACCGCTGAGCGGACGCTGGCCGGCGACAGGCTGGCCCGCGACAGCGTGGCGCAGGGCCTGACCACCGCAGTCGTTGGCGAGCGTTCGTCATGGCCACCGCTCTCGAAGCCATCGTTCGTCGGACGCCGTCAACGGAAAGAAGTGGACAGCGTCCGACGCGAAGGCAGCGGGCCGACACGGGGCCGGCCGCCCGCACATGAGCGTGCTAGCATCGCGGTTGTGCGTCAGCCCGAGCACGTGGCCGAGTTCATGTGCCACGACGTTCCGCACTGTGTTCGGCAGCGACAGGGGCGGTATGTCCGGCCGGCGGACCACGACGACGCCCCGGCTCCCGGCGCGCCAGGGCACGCCGAACGAGATCAAGTCGCTTCCCGACAGCGCGATGATGACGTCTCCCGGCACGCCCGACAGGCTTGCACGAAGGTGGGCGGTCGCCGGCCCTCGGCCGAACATGACCTCGCCACTCGCCGCGCGAAGGACTTCATCGGGAACCGACTCGTTGCGGATGGTGCCTGAATCCAGCTGCACTCGCCGCCCGAGCCGACGGAGCTCACTGCTCCAGTGAGCAATCGCCTCGCGGACGGACACCATCCGCGGATCGGCCGGGGTGCCGAGTATCGTGACCCGAAGCCCTGGACCGGTAGTCGTGTGCGCGAGCATGGCAGGATCGACGCGGTTGGAGTCACGGCACGCGATCGCTCCCAAGAATGCGATCGGCAGGACGAGCAGACGAAGGGGTGATCTCCGCATGATGACGACCTCCTTGGGTCACCTGGCGCCTCGAGCCCAGCTGCAAGCGCGCACAATGATCGGCCACAGATGCCCGTCGTCGGACAGTCGGCGCCGGCAGGCAACGCACGAGTCACGCTCG
>JBBQYZ010000587.1:0-3018 GCA_038208205.1 Gemmatimonadales bacterium
GCGGTCAAGCTCGCGCTGCACACCGCGATCGAGACCCTGCGGTTCGCGATGAAGGACCTCGCCGCTTCGTTCCTCACCAAGGGCGACGAGTTCTGCGCCTTCATCAAGATGGGTCGCACCCAGCTGCAAGACGCGGTGCCGATGACGCTCGGCCAGGAGTTCACCGCGTTCGGCCACACCATTCTCGAGGACGTCGAGCGGCTGGGCGAAGCGCAGGCCCTCATCCGCGAGATCAACATGGGGGCGACGGCGATCGGCACGGGGATCAACGCGCCGCAGGGCTACGCCGAAGCGGTCCGCGCGCACCTGTCGCGTATCACGGGGCTCGGACTGATCACAGCGCCGGACCTGGTCGAGGCGACAGCCGACACCGGCTCGTTCGTGCAGCTGAGCGGGGTGCTGAAGCGGTGCGCGGTCAAGCTCTCCAAGATCTGCAACGATCTGCGGCTGTTGAGCTCAGGCCCGCGCGCCGGCTTCGGTGAGATCAACCTCCCGGCGATGCAGCCCGGCTCGTCGATCATGCCGGGCAAGGTCAACCCGGTGATCCCGGAGGTGGTGAACCAGGTGTGCTTCGACGTCATCGGCGGCGACATGACGGTGACGATGGCCGCCGAAGCGGGGCAGTTGCAGCTCAATGTGTTCGAGCCGGTGATCGCCTATCGTCTGCTCGCCGGCCTCGGCGCGATGAAGAACGCCTGCACCGTGCTGCGCGAGCGCTGCGTGAACGGGATCACGGCGAACCCCGACCGGATGCGATACTTCGTGGAGCACTCGATCGGCATCGTGACCGCGCTGGTGCCGGTGATCGGTTACGAGACCGCCACTGAGATCGCGCGCGACGCGCTGGCGAGCGGCCGCGGCGTATACGAGCTCGTGATGGAGCGGGGGCTGCTCACGCGCGAGCAGCTCGACCAGGCGCTCGACCCCGAGGCCATGACGGCGCCCCGCGCCGTCGATCCCGCACAGCCGGCGCCCCGCGCCGTGCTGGCGGCGGAGATTCTGGCCGCGCGGCCACCGCGCACCTCGAAGTAGTAGGCGATGCCGGCACGACGGAGGCGGCGGATCGACCCGGCGATGTTCGAGCTTCCGGTCGAGCGGATCCGCACCGGGGAGTTCACTGACGTCTACTTCAACCGCGCGCGGGCTGCCTTGCGCGAGGCCGGGCGGCCGGCACGCGTCACCTGGCAGGTATCGGCCAAGCGCGGTGGCTGGCTCGGCGGAATCGACGAGGCGATCGCCCTCCTGCGCCTCTGCAGCGACGACTTCGCCGCACTCGAGGTGCACGCGCTGTACGAGGGCGACCGGATCGAGCCCTGGGACACCGTACTGCTCGTCGAGGGCGAGTACACCCTCTTCGCGCACTTGGAGACCATGATCCTCGGCACCATCGCGCGGCGAACGCGCGTGTGCACCAACGTCGGGCTTCTCGTCGATGCCGCACGCCCCAAGCCGATCTACTACTTCGGCGCGCGCAGCGACCACGCCTTCCTGCAGCCGGGCGACGGGCTGAGCGCCCATGTGGGCGGCGCGGCGAATGTCTCGACCGACGCGCAGGGGGCGTTGACCGGGAAGAAGGGCGTGGGGACGATCCCCCACGCGCTGATCGCCGCCTTCGGGGGCGATACGGTGGCGGCCGCCCTCGCGGTGGTGAGGGTGGTACCCCCCGGGGTACCCCTGATCGCGCTCGTCGACTACGCGAACGATTCGGTCGCCACGGCACTCGCGGTGGCGCGCGCGCTGGAGGGGCGGCTCTGGGGGGTCCGGCTCGACACATCCGAGTCCATGGTGGACCGTTCCGTCCTCCCGCTGATGGGCACGTCGCGGCCGACCGGAGTCAACCCGATGCTCGTGTGGAACGTCCGCAATGCGCTCGATGCGGAGGAGTTCGGCGACGTCAAGATCGTGGCGTCCGGCGGCTTCGATGTCGCCCGCATCCGCGCCTTCGAGGAAGAGGGCGTTCCGGTCGACGCCTACGGGGTGGGCGCCAGCGTCGGCGACGGCCGCTGGGACTTCACGGCGGACGTGGTCCGGCTGGACGGCGCGCCCCAGGCCAAGGTGGGGCGGGAGCTCAGGCCGAACCCGCGCCTGGAGAAGGTGAAATAGAGGGGTCGGGCGGTAAGTCGGCTCGTCGGTAGGTCGGGAGTGCGAACCGGGCGCCCGTTCCAGTCGTCTCTTGGGTAGCGCGACCGCGCGCTGATAGTCGGAACTACCCACCTACCCACCTACTTACCAACTCGCCCCATGGCAGGTCCCAAGCTCGACGGTGCCGGCGTCCAGAAGATGAAGACGCTCGAGACGGCTACCGCGCAGCTGCAGAAGCTGCACGGCGTGGTGGAGACCTACGCGCTCTCGCTCAAGCGCGCCCAACCCACGTCGCTCTACTCGATGCAGGTCAAGCGCGCCCTGTCGCCGCTGGTCGGCCTCCTCAAGCCACAATTCGGTTTGATCTCCGACCAGGTCGCCACGCTCAACCTCGTGGCCGGTCGCGGTGGGAGTGAGCAGACGAAGGTGCGGATCCTGCGCGAAGGCGTCGGTGCGATTCGCCAGGCGCTCGACATCGCCGCCGTGCGCATCAAGGACAAGCACATGCAGCAGGACGAGCCCGTGACCGAGTCCGGCGCCGCTCCCAAGGGTTGAGCGCGTCCGCGACGAGCTGACGCGGGCGCGGAACGCGATCGCGTAACGCGATGTGGGGGAAAGTCCTACACTCGTGAACGACGCGCGCGCGCGTTGCTTTCACTCTGGGCCGCCGATACTTTTCCGCTCGTACGATCCCACGCGCGCCCCCGCCCCACCGCGAGAGCGCCGTCTTCGAACCTGACGGACAAGGACTTCGCATGCCCGTGCCTCCCCGACTGCGCCGGCTGCTCGCGGCTGCGCTGCCGGTCCTCATCGCGGTCGCCTTCACTGCGTGTCAGAACGCAGGATACCCCAACTCCGTCTTCACCCGTCACACGGAGTTCAACCGCGACGTCGGCTGGCTGTTCAACATCCTCATGATTCTCGGCACGGTGGTGT
>JBBQYZ010000588.1:0-3014 GCA_038208205.1 Gemmatimonadales bacterium
GATGTTGCGTCGCAGCGCGGACAGCTGCAGCGCGAGCGGGAGGCCCAGCGCGACGACCGCGGGCCCGAGCCAGAAGGCGATGAGGCGCCCGCCCTCGTCGTAGCGCTGGTACGAGGTCCGCGTGAGGAGAAGGAGCGCGATGACCGCGGCGATGGAGACGAGCGCGGGGTTGAGCAGGGCCGCCCGGGTGCGGGCGTGGAGGGCGCGCGCCGCGAGGTAGACCGCGACGGTGGCAAGGAGCCAGAGCGCGGCGGTCACGCGTCGCGCTCCCACCGCTGCACCACGAGACCGACGACGAGGAGCACGGCGGCGAGGCTCGCGAGCGCGGCCACGCCGATCGCGAGCAGGTCGTGACGCAGCACGCCGACGTACGAGATGAGCGCGACGCCGGCAGGCACGTAGAGGAGCGCGAGGTGGCGGACGAGCAGCTCCGCCGCGGCGCGCACCCGCTCGACCGGGAGGACGCGCGTCTCGATCAGCGCGGTGAGCATGAGCATGCCGAGCACGCTCCCCGGCACCGGCACGCCGGTGGTGCGGACGATCCAGCCGCCGAGGGCGTTCAGCACGATCAGGATCGCGAGACCGAGCAGGAGGCGCAGGGCCGGGCCGCTCTGGCTGAGATTCATCCGGAAGACGAGGGCGAATGACGAGAAGCGGGCGACGCGGCTGTCGCGTGCCGATCCGCAGCAAGTCTACCCGAGCGCCAACGAATGGCGACCTGGACGCGTCTCCTCTATGATCGATCCGTGCACGCCACCGCCCCTCTCGCCGACCCGATGCTCATGCGCTTTCCCTTCCCGCTCGCCGCGATCGCCGGTGTGGTCCTGCTCGCGATCTCCACGTCGTCGCTCGCCGCGCAGGACTCGGCGCGCGTCGGTCCCCCACGCGGAACGGTGATGGTCGTCGGCGGGGGGGCGATGGGGCCGGAGCTCTACGCCAGGTTCATCGAGGCGGCGGGCGGTCCGGACGCGCTGATCATCGACGTGCCGACGGCGGGTGGCGACTCGGTGTATCCGGCGGAGTGGCGGGGCACGCGCGGGCTCAAGGCCGCCGGCGCACGCAACGTCGTGGTGCTTCATACGATCGACCGCGCGGTGGCGAACAGCGACAGCTTCGTGGCACCACTCGGGCGCGCCGGAGGCGTCTGGTTCGAGGGGGGACGACAGTGGCACCTCGTCGACTCGTACAGCGGGACCCGTACCGAGCGCGCCTTTCACGATGTGCTGGCACGCGGCGGCGTCGTGGGCGGCTCGTCAGCGGGGGCGTCGATCCTCTCGAGCTACATGCTGCGCGGTGCGCGGGCGGGGAACGGGACGATCATGGCGCCCGGGTATGAAACAGGGTTCGGCTTCTTGCGCGGGGTGGCGATCGATCAGCACGTGGTAGCGCGCGAGCGTCTGCGCGATCTCGCGGACTCGCTGCTGCCGCGGCGTCCCGACCTCCTGGGCATCAGCGAGGACGAGGGCACGGCGTGGGTGGTACGAGGGGACTCGGCCGAGATCGTGGGGCGCAACAAGGCGTTCGTGTACGGCGGCCGCGACCCGAACGATCCCGGCGCGCCATTCCTCACGCTTCGTCCTGGAGACCGCTACGACCTGGCGGCGCGGCGCGTGACGCATCGCGCGATCGATGACTCTCCGCTCACGCTCGCGTTCGTGGACTCGGTGTTCGCGCCGTTCGGCGGCGCCGGGCGACCGACGGCGACGGTTCTCGTGGCGCGCGACGGTCGAGTGCTCGTCGATCGTGCGTACGGTGTGGCGCTCGGCGCCAAGTACATGCCGACCACGACGGTACCGAACTTCCCGCTCGGCGGGCTGTCCACCGCGTACCATGCGATCGCCGCACAGCTTCTGGCGCGCGAGGGCCACTTGTCGCTCGACCAGCCGGCAGCTCCCGGGTCGGCCATGACGCCGCGGCAGCTGCTCGCCGCACCGGGAACCGCGGAGACTCGCCGACAGCTCGCTGCAGTGCTCGGTCGAGGGGCGGGTGCTCCGTACGCACAGCTCGTCGAGCGGCGGCTGTTCACTCCGATCGGGGCGCACAAGACGGTGCTCGATCCTTCGGGCGAGCTGCAGTCGAACGTCGACGAGTTGTACCGGCTGGCGTTGGGGTTGCAGGGCGCGCGAACATTCACGCGCGACACGTCGGGCGCGGCGCCAACCGGCGCCGACGCGGCACCGCTCGATCTGGAGCTCGGCTGGCGTGCCGACCACTACCGTGGCAGCGCGCGGTTGGCCGAATACGGCTCGCCCGACGGGGGACGGAGCGCGTTCGTACGCTTCCCCGACCAACGCGCGGTGGTGATCGTGCTGACCTCGTCGGACGACGCCGACGCGCGAGGGATCGCCGAGCGGCTGTCGGAGCGGCTGCTGTTCGGGACACGGTGATCGCTGAACGATAAACGGCGCGTGGTGGGTGGTGGGTGGTGAGTGGTGGCTCGTGGCTGGTGGCTGGTGAACGCCCGAGCTGTCCCGGGGATTCACCACGGGCCGGTACCATCCAGGCATCGTTCCTCACTTCACGACAGGCACATGATCGACACCACCGGTTACGCCGCGACCAGCGCGGACGCGCCGCTCGCCCCCTTCTCCTTCGCGCGCCGCGAACCTGGCCCGCGCGACGTACGAATCGACATCGAGTACTGCGGTGTCTGCCATTCCGACCTCCATACCGCGCGCGCCGAGTGGGCAGGAACCACGTTTCCGGTGGTGCCGGGACATGAGATCGTGGGGCGCGTGACCGCGGTCGGCTCCGACGCGAAGAAGCACGCGGTGGGCGATCTCGTGGGTGTGGGCTGCATGGTGGACTCCTGCCGCGAGTGCGCGAGCTGCAAGGACGGGCTCGAGCAATACTGCGAACGCGGGATGACCGGCACGTACAACAGCCCGGACAAGCACACGGGAGGCGTGACCTACGGCGGCTACTCGCGGACGATCGTGGTCGACGAGGACTTCGTGCTCCGCATTCCGAAGGGGCTCGACGCCGCGGCAGCCGCGCCGCTGCTCTGCGCCGGC
>JBBQYZ010000589.1:0-2971 GCA_038208205.1 Gemmatimonadales bacterium
GCGAGAAGCGGCGGGCCAGGGTCGGAAAGCTGTCGGGCGGACAGCGCCAGCGGCTCGCCCTCGCCTGCGCGATCGTCGGCGACCCCGAGCTGCTCTTTCTCGACGAGCCCACGACGGGACTCGACCCCCAGTCGCGCCGTCAGCTCTGGGACCTGATCGTCGAGCTGCGAGCGAGCGGGCGCAGTGTGGTGCTCACGACGCACTATATGGATGAAGCCGAGCGGCTGTGCGACCGCGTGGCGATCGTCGATCACGGGCACGTGATCGCGCTCGGCTCGCCGCGCGAGCTGATCGCCTCGCTCGGCGCCGAGCATGTGGTGGAGTTCACCGCGCCGGATGCGCCGACTGGCGCGCTGACGGCCGATTGACTTCGCACCCACGACGGAGTGAAGGCAGCTCGCGAGCACGAAGGACGCTGGACGCTCGAAGTGCTCGAGCTCGCGCGCGCGGTGCCGGCGCTGCTGGCCGAGCTGTCGCGCCGTGGCCTCGCGCTCGGCGAGCTGGCCACGCATTCCGCCACGCTCGAGGACGTGTTCGTCTCACTCACCGGGAGGCAGCTGCGCGATGTCTGACTCGACCCGCGGGGCGGCACCGAGCGCACCCGGCGCGGGGCGGACGCCGATGCTGCACGCGGCCACCGACGCGCGCGGCGGGTGGCGCGAGAGCTCGCTCGCGCAGCTCACGCTGGTGCGCTTCCGGGAGTTCATGCGAGAGCCGGAAGCCGTCTTCTGGACCTTTGCCTTCCCGGTGATCCTGGCGGTCGGGCTCGGGATCGCCTTCCGGAACAAGCCGGCCGACGTCGTCACCGTCGGGGTGGTGCGAGGTACGCCCGCGGGCGATTCACTTGCCGCGCGGCTCGCGAACGTGGCGGGCCTCGAGGTGCGGCCGCTGGGGGACGAGGCCGCAGCGCGCGCCCTCCGCACTGGCGAGGTCGCCCTCGTGGCCGCGCCCGCCGCGAACGGTGGCGTGGAATACCGGTTCGACGAGACTCGCCCCGAGGGGCGCAGTGCACGGGCGCTGACCGACGACGCGCTCCAGCGCGCGGCAGGTCGCGCCGACCCGCTGCGGGTGAGCGAGCGGAAGGTGCAGGAGCGAGGCTCCCGCTACATCGACTTCGTCGTGCCCGGCCTGCTCGGGATGAACATCATGGGCGGCGGTGTCTGGGGACTCGGCTTCGCGATCGTCGAGGCGCGTCGCAAGAACCTGCTCAAGCGGCTGGTGTCCACGCCGATGCCGCGCACGCACTACCTCGCGTCGTTCCTGCTGTCGCGGTTCGTCTTCCTCGTTCTCGAGATCGCGGTGCTGATCGGGAGCGCGGCCCTGTTCTTCGACGTGCCGGTGCGCGGGTCGCTGCTGCAGCTGTTCGTGGTGTGCCTGCTCTCGGCGCTCGCCTTCGGGGGCCTCGGGCTGCTCATCGCCTCTCGCGCGCGCACGATCGAGGGAGTATCGGGGCTGATGAACTTCGTGATGATGCCGATGTGGGTGCTGTCGGGGGTCTTCTTCTCATCGGCGAACTTTCCCCGCGCGGCGCAGCCGTTCATCCAGGCGCTGCCGTTGACGGCGACGATCAATGCCCTGCGCGCGACGATGCTGCAGGGCGCGGGGTGGGCCGCGGTGGCTCCGGCGCTGGCGATCGTGGCGGGGTGGCTGGTCGTGACGTTCGCCGTGGCGCTGAAGCTCTTCCGGTGGCGGTGACGGCGGGCGAGCCCCCCCTCGGCGACCTCCCTACGGCCGAGCTGCGCGAACAGGGCATGCGACTGCTCGCCTGGATCTCGAGCTACCTCGAGCACCCCGAGCGGTACCCGGTCGTCTCGCCGCTCGCGCCGGGCGACGTGCGTCGGTCCCTGCCGGCGTCGCCTCCCACGGAGGGTGAGCCGCTCGAGCGCATCCTCGCCGACTTCGAGTCGAAGATCCTGCCCGGCATCACGCACTGGAATCACCCGGGATTCTTCGCGTACTTCTCGATCTCCTCCTCCGTGCCGGGCATGCTCGCCGAGCTGTTGATCTCGGCGCTCGACGTGAACGGCATGCTGTGGAAGACCTCGCCCGCCGCCACGGAGCTCGAGCAGCTCACGATGGACTGGCTGCGACAGCTGCTCGGGCTAGGCGAGGGATGGTTCGGGATCATCAACGACACGGCGTCGATCTCCACCATGCTGGCGCTCGCCGCGGCACGTGAGGCCAAGCCCGAGCTGGAGATCCGCGCGCGTGGCATGGCGGGCCGCTCCGATCTTCCCGCGCTGCGCGTGTACTGCTCCGAGCACGCGCATTCGTCCGTCGACAAGGGCGCCCTGACCCTTGGCTTCGGGCTCGACAACGTGGTCAAGATCCCATGCGACCAGGAGTTCCGACTGCGCCCCGACGCGCTCGCCGACGTGGTCGCCGCCGACCGGAGGCGTGGCTACCTGCCGATCGCGTGCGTCGCCACGGTGGGGACCACGAGTACCACGAGCATCGACCCGGTGCCGGCGATCGCCGACGTCTGCGAGCGCGAGAGGATCTGGCTGCACGTCGACGGCGCCTACGGCGGCGTCGCGGCGGTATCGCCCCGATACCGGCACGTGCTCGATGGCGTGGAGCGCGCCGACTCGCTCGTCGTCAACCCGCACAAGTGGCTGTTCACGCCGATCGACTGCTCGGCCTTCTACACCCGGTATCCCGCGGTGTTGAAGCGCGCCTTCTCGCTGGTGCCGGAGTATCTCGTGACGCGCGAGCAGGACGAGGTGGTGAATTTGATGGACTACGGCGTGCAGCTCGGCCGCCGCTTCCGCGCACTCAAGCTGTGGATGGTGATCCGCGCCTTCGGCGCCGAGGGCCTCGCGGCGCGGCTCGACGCGCACTGCGCGCTGGCGCGGACGTTCGCGGACTGGGTGCGGGCCGACCCGTCATGGGAGCTCTCTGCTCCGGTGCCCTTCTCGCTCGTGTGCTTCCGCTACGCGCCGGCGGGCACGAGCGAGCCGGAGTGCGAGCG
>JBBQYZ010000590.1:0-2946 GCA_038208205.1 Gemmatimonadales bacterium
CATCGACCCGCACTACTACCACTGGGCGGTCGAGCAGCGGGGGGGGGTAACGGCTGGGCGATGGTGTTCGGCGACAAGTACATGCTCGAGCGACCGCTGTTGCCGCCGGTCTATCGCCCCAACGGCTCGATCAAGATCGGGCGCGCACGCCCGCTGATCGAGCGGCGCAACTTCTTCGGCGACCGGCTCACGACGTACGAGACTCCCGAATCACGCAGCGTGCACGTGGCCGAGCAGTTCGACCTCGATCTGGCGGAGTTTCTTCTGGCGCGCGGGGAAAGGAGATGACCGGACCGATTCGGAGCTTCGCGCGTGGCGACGCGATCAACCAGAAGTTGCACCAGTTGATCCCTGGTGGAAGTCACACCTACAGCAAGGGCGAGGATCAGTTTCCGCAGCGCTCACCCAAGGTGATCGCGCGCGCGCGCGGTGCGTACTGCTGGGATCCGGACGACAATCGCTACATCGATTGGGCGATGGGGAACCGCGTCATGATTCTCGGGCACGCCGATCCGGTGGTGAACGAAGCGGTCAAGCGCCAGATGGATCTGGGTCTCAACTTCACCCGGCCGGGTTTGCTGGAGTACGAGCTGGCCGAATATCTCGTCGACCTACTGCCCGTGGCCGAGATGGTGAAGTTCGGCAAGAACGGCTCGGACGTGACGACGGCGGCCGTGAAGCTGGCGCGGGCGTACACCGGTCGCGACTATGTCGCCTGCTGCGCCAACCAGCCGTTCTTCAGCATCCACGACTGGTTCATTGGCACGACTCCGATGAACGCCGGCATTCCGGACGATCAGGCCGCGCGAACGCTGCGCTTTCCGTACAACGACATCGACGGCGTCCGGGCGCTCTTCGACCAGTATCCGGGACAGATCGCGGCGCTGATCCTCGAGCCGGTGAAGAACGAAGCGCCGCGAGACGACTTTCTCCAGCGGCTGCGCGAGCTGACGCGGCGCGAGGGGACGGTTCTGATCTTCGACGAGATGATCAGCGGCCTCAGGTTCGACCTCCGTGGAGCGCACCACCTCTGGCAGGTGTATCCGGACCTCGCGTGCTTCGGCAAGAGCATCGCCAACGGATACTCCTTCTCCCTGCTCGCCGGTCGGCGCGAGCTCCTCGAGCTCGGCGGACTGCACCACGGCTCGCGACGCGTGTTCCTGCTGTCGCAGACCCACAGCTCCGAGACCACCGGGCTCGCCGCCTGCCGGGCCACGCTCGACGAGTGTCAGCGCCTCTCCGTCAGCGCGCACGTCTGGAGCCTCGGCAAGAAGCTCGTGGACGGCATCCGCGCACTCGCCGCCGCGGAAGGAGTGGCCGACTTCGTCCGCGTCATCGGCTTCGACTGCAACCCCCAGCTCCTCTGCACCGACGCGGCGGGTAACTACTGGCCGGCGCTGCACACGTCGTTTCACGAGGAGGCGATCTCGTGGGGCGTGCTGATGCCCTGGACCAGCATCACGTACGCGCACACCGACGAGGAGCTGGCGCGGACGCTGGAGGCTCTCGGACACGCGATGCGGAAGGTGAAGCGCGCTCTGGAGAGCGAGACCGTCGCGCAGTCGTTCCTCGGTGAGGCGGCCAGGCCGGTGTTCCGCCCGTACAACCGCTGCCAGCAGAGCCGCTGCGGGCTGATGCATCCCGACGCCCCACAGCTCGACTGCTGCCAGCAGGCGGCCGCGGAGAAGGGCAGGGAGAATAGCGTTCCCGCTTCCCGCGTTCCCCTTCCCGCTTCGCGTTCGTGACCATCGGCGCGCTCGTCCCCGTTCGCCTCGCCTCGGAGCGCCTGCCGGGCAAAGCGTTGCTGCCCATCGCCGGCCGTTCTACGATCGCGCACCTGCTCGATCGTCTCTTCGCGTCGCGGTATCTGGCGCCGGAGCGTGTCGTGGTGTGCACCACCACCGAGGCCGGCGACGATCCTCTGGTGCCGGTGGTGGAGGCGACGGGCGCACGGGTATTCCGTGGAAGCCGCGATGACATCATCGATCGCTTCTACCAGGCGACCGAGACCTTCGGCTTCGACGCCGTCATCCAGGCGGATGGCGACGATCCGTGCACGGACACGACGTATATGGACCTTTGCATGGATCGTCTACTGGAGGATGACGCGCTGGGGATCGTGGTCGCCGACGGGCTACCCCTGGGGCTCGCCTCCAAGGCGATCCGCGCGTCGGCAATCCGTACGGTGTGGCAACATCATCTCACCCAGCGCAACGATACCGGCTTCATCTATTACTTCACGCGCACGGGACTGTGCGGCCAGGACACCGTCCGCGCGCTGTCGCCGCACCATCGGCACGACACGGCGAGGCTCACGCTGGATTACCCCGAGGATCTGACGTTCTTCCGGGCGCTGTTCGACGAGCTCTACCGGGAGGGGGAGACCTTCGGCGTCGCGGAGATCGTCCGCCTCCTCCGCGATCGGCCGGACGTCGCGGCGATCAACGCCGGGCTGGACGAGCGCTACTGGCAGCGAACGCGCGAGCGCGCGCAGCTCGAGTATCAGGTGGCGGGCAGAGCGTACAAGGTGGAGGCGTGATGCGCGTCGGCGTGATCGGACTGGGGTCGATGGGCAAGCGGCGGGTGCGCGACCTGCGGGCGCTCGGACACGAGGCGATCGGCTTCGATTTGCGCGCCGACCGGAACCAGGAGGTGCGGGAGATGTTCGGCGTCGCGACGGCCAGTTCTCTCGACGCGCTGCTCGAGACAGCGCCCGATGCTCTGGTGATATCGACACCGCCCGATCAGCACCTGGAGTACTACGAGCGCAGCTTCGAGGCGCGGCTGCCATTCTTCAGCGAGGCGAATATCCTGACGCCGACCGCGGAGTGGTTCGCGGCGCGGGAGGCGGAGAGCGGCGTTCGCGGATATTCGTCGGCGACCTGGCAGTTCTACCCGTTGTTCCGTCTGCTTCGCGAGCAGATCCACCAGATCGGTCTCGAGCAG
>JBBQYZ010000591.1:0-2936 GCA_038208205.1 Gemmatimonadales bacterium
GGGCGCGCGCCTCCGCCCTGAAGGGGAGGGCCGCAGCCAGGGGACGTCCCGTCTCCCGGCGCGCCTGCAGCACGTAGGCGCCGGCGGCCAGCACGAGCAGCACGAGCACCGCGAGCGCCGCCATGACCTTGCTCATCGCACCGCGTCCCAGAGCTCGACGGCCTCTGGGAACAAACGCAACCCTTCGCGCAGCGACCATTCGAGCCGCGCACGCAACACCTGTCGGAAGGTCGTCTCGAAGTCGTGAGGCACCTGCGCGGCGAGGTATGCGCGGTCCGCGCGTGAGAACTTGCGGCCCGGCTCGAGATAGTCCGCCATGTACAGCGCGCGCCCGAGTCGTCCCCAACGCGTCGAGCCCACGGTGTGATGGCGGATGGCGTCGAGCAGGTCGGCACGCTGCTCTCCGTCGGCGGCGAGACGCGCTGCCGCGGCGGGGCCATGGAGCATATCGATCCCGTACCCCGGCACCGCGCCCGCGAGCGCGCGCAACTCGCGCTCCGGGGCGTCTCGCAGGGCGTCGTGCAACCGGCCGGCGTCGTGCCAGCGCTCGGCGTCCGCCGGTGCCAGGTGAAGCGCCGTCGCCCACTCGTCCAGCAGCGCGGTCACGCGCGCGATGTGTTCGAGGCGCTTCTCCGAGACGCGAGCCCATGGCGGCATGACCACCACCTGCGTCGTCACGCTGCTCGCTCCAGTCGCCCTACGAGCTCGGCGAGCTCGCGCCGCCAGAACTCGCGGTGGGCGAGCCCCGGATGCGGAAGCTCGAGCGTCGGCGTGCGCAGTGCGATGCCGTCGATCTGCACGATGTCCAAGTCGATCGTGCGCGCGCCCCAGCGCTCGTGCCGGATGCGCCCGAGGGAACGCTCGATTCGGTGCAGCGCGTGCAACAGCGACCACGGATCGAGCGCGATCTCCAGTGCGATCATCTGGTTGAGGTACGGCGCCTGCGCGGCGTGACCGAACGGCGCGGTCTCCTCCACGCGTGAGCAGGCGAGTAAGCGCGTGCCGGCAGCGAGCGAGACGGCGGAACGGGCTGACGAGAGGTAGGCGTGCCGGTCGCCCACGTTGCTGCCCATGGCGACGAATGCTCGTTCAGTCACGCCGGCGCTCCAGCGACACCTCGGCGTACCCGAGGGGGCCGGCCAGCATCACGTGCGACTTGCGGACCGTCACCCGCGCCCATGTCACCGTGTCGAGGGCAACGGCGCGCGACGCGATCGTCGACGCGATCTGCTCGAGATATTCCAGCGCATCGCCACCGAGGATGTGTTCGACCAGCGTGTAGAGATCACGGTAGTCGAGCACGGTGCCGCCCGCGTCGCGACGTACGGTGAGGTCGACCTCCAACGGCTGCGGGTGCTCCCGTTCGTGGGGAAGCACGCCCACCCGCACGTGGAAACGCATCGCCGAAAGCGTGATCTCGAGCTGGTGGCGGTCCGGCACCAGCGGATCGCCAGGCGCCCCGCGGTTCGCGGCGCGCATGGTCAGGCCACACTCGTGATGCGCCGTGTGAGCTCGTTCAGGTAGGTGGCGACTCCCCGCAGCTCCTGTGTCGCGCCCTCCAGCTCGCGGAGGGCCGCCGCCTGTTCGCGCGCACTCTCCGTCACCCGTTCGGCCCCCAGGCGGTTTCGGCCCGCAATCGCCGCGATGCGTCGCACCCGATCGCTGAGATTCGCGAACGCCAGCTCTTGCTCCCGTGAGGTGAGCGCGATCCGCTGCGCTCCGGTCGCGGCGCTTGCCGTCGCGCCGACGATGAGGTCCAGTGCCTGCCGCGCCGTCTCCGACAGCGTTTCCACGTCCTGCACGATCGTCTCGCCGCGCGACATCTGGAACGCCACGCGCCGCATCTGCTCCTCGAATGCGCCGACGATCTCTCCCGCGTCGTCGGAGGCGCGCGCGCTCTGCTCGGCGAGCTTGCGAACCTCGTCGGCGACGACCGCGAATCCCTTGCCCTGCT
Organism: Gemmatimonadales bacterium; assembly: GCA_038208205.1. Taxonomy (GTDB): domain Bacteria; phylum Gemmatimonadota; class Gemmatimonadetes; order Gemmatimonadales; family Gemmatimonadaceae; genus AG11. The sequence goes on from JBBQYZ010000591.1 coordinate 1,955, forward strand.
CTCCCGCACGCGCGGCCTCGATCGCGGCGTTGAGGGCCAGCAGGTTGGTCTGGTCGGCCAGCTCCCGGATGACCGCGATGAACTCGGTGATCCGCCGCACGCTCGTCGCGAGTCCACGAATCTGTGCCCCACTCTCGCCCACGAACGTCTTGGCACCGACCAAGCGCTCGATCGCCGTGCCGATGGTGTGGCGGTGCTCCGTCGCGATCTCTGTCGCGCGCTGGCTCGACTCGGCGGCCTCGCTGCCGTCGCGCACGACATCCTGGGTGGCAGCGTGGAGTGAGCGTGTCACCTCCAGCGACCGACCCACCTGCTCTCCTTCCTCGCTGATGGCGCGCGAGATGTCGGCGATGGTCCGTGCGACCGACTCGCCCCCGGTTCGCAGCGCACGTGCCGAGGCCGTGAGCGTATCGAGCTGCATGCTCACGCGGGTCATCGCCTCCAGGAGGGGACGACGCAAGGCGTAGATATGCAGCGTCGTGGCGAGCTGATTGGCGAACCGGCGAATCAGCGCGAGCTCCTTGGGCGAGTAGGCGTCCGGCTTATGATGCTCGAGCTCGAGCATCCCGACCGTGCGGTCACCGAAGCGCAGCGGCAACACCACCACGCTGCGCGCGCTCGTGCGCCCCGGCGCAACACGACGGTCGCGGAGGACGTCGGCGATGCTGATGGCGTTTCCCGTCTCGAGGGCTTCGGCGCGCAGGAGGGCCAGCTCCTCGCCGGGCGGTCGCGGGACCTCGAGGTAGCCCTCGGCGCCCCGCCAGACGTGCAGGAGCACGCCGTCCTCGAGTCGCGCGATGCGGAACTCCTGCCAGTCCACCAACCGGTGCGCCAGCATCTGGATGCGTCCGAAGGCATCCCCGATGTCGACATCCGAGGAGACGACCTGCTCCATGGCGAGGATCTTGTTCAGCTCCTCGGCAGCGATCGACTCCTCGAGGATGCGCTTCACCAGCAGGCCGGCGCCCCCGATCACGACTCC
>JBBQYZ010000592.1:0-2925 GCA_038208205.1 Gemmatimonadales bacterium
CCGCTCGCCGTCCCAGTTGTAGTACTGCTCGAAGTACGACATCACCAGCTCGCGCAGGGTGCGGTAGACCGGAGCACGGTAACGAAGACCGGCGAACTTCGAGGTCGCGACTGCCCCCCATTTGCCCCGCTCCCGGAAGACCGCCAGCACGTGGTCGTCGTCGCGGATCGACTCGAGATCGACCAGCAGCGGAGGTCTGCCGTGGACGCGGAAGGCGGCCGCCGCGAGGAATGCACCCTCCGCGCAGTGCGCGGTGCGATCGCGCATGACGCGGCGCGGCGACCGCAGCGTCTCGCCATGCGTCTCGACGTTGTACGTCAGCCCGTCGAGGTACCCCTGGACCCGCTCCGGAGTGCGCAACCGCCGGAGAACGCGCATCTCGGCGGCGCTCAGGTCGTTCATTCACATCGAAAGTGATCGGCACGCCCGTGCGTGCCGATCATGCTCCTCGGGGAGGATTCGAACCTCCGACCAAGCGGTTACGTGAACCCCGGGATTTCCCCCGGGCACGGACTATCTCTTCACCATCACCCGTGCGGTCTTAGGTGCCGGGCGCATAGTCTCTGAACCTTCCCGGAGCGTTTCTCCGGGCATGGCTGCGGATCGCCATGGCGCTTGCGCGCTTAAGGTTTCCCGTCAATTCACCCAGTAACACCCCTGGGTTTCCCCAGAGGGCGGCAATCGACAGCCGCCTGCTCTACCGCTGAGCTACCGAGGAACGTTAGCGGAGCTTACCTCACCTGCTCTCTCCGCACGACCGTCGTGCCGCTCCGGGTGTGCGCTCCGAGCGGCCCATTCTACTGTCACGAGTCCGACCGCGGCCGGGAAGGGAGCGTTCATGGAACCGAAGATGGTGCAGCCCGACGAAGCGCGCGACATATCGCTGTACGACGTCCATTTTCGCTACGGCATCGGCGCGCGCGAGAGCGAGGGGGCCCTCTCGATGCAGGCCGCGATCCCGTCCCCTCCGTCAGCGCGACGGTGTGCTCCGCGTAGCATCTCGGCGATGGAGAAGGCGATGCCGTCGTCACCGCTGGGCGACTGGAGCGCGTGGCTCCCGCTCGCGATATCGGCCTTCCTGCTCGTCCTCCTCGTCCGCCACGTGGTGCTGTACGGGACCGCCGCCCAGGCGGACGAAGGTACGGAGGCGCATCTCTTCCAGCTGCTCATGCCGGTGCAGCTCATGGTCATGGCCTATTTCGCGGTGAGCTCGCTGCCACGCGCGCCGCGCCTGACGCTGATGGTGCTCGCGCTCCAGGGCGCCGCCGCGGGTTTGCTGTTCGCGGCCGTCTACTGGCTGGAGCACATGGCGTCGGTCGGCTAGTCCTGATGTCCAGCTCACCGTTCGGGCGATTCGACCGGTTCATCGCCTTCAGCCCACCGATCATCCTCTGACCGGGATACGCGGCGCGTGACGCTCTCGTCGCGTTCCTTTCTCGCCGGCGTCGGGCCGGTGCTGCTGCCGCTGTTGCCCGCGACACTGTCTGGCCCGCGGCAGAGCGCGGGCTCGTCGCTGGTGCAGTTCTGGTACGGCAACCGCGCGCTCCACTACGAGTGCTGGCTCCGCCGGCGCCAGGCGGTCTTGGAGCTTGGGCTGCACTTCGAGGCTGACCCGATCACGAACGAGCGGCTGCTCGGCGCCTTCCGCGGCCACCAGCGCGCGATCCACGGCCTGGGGCCGGACGTGCGACTGGAGGAGTGGGACCGCGGATGGGCGCGAATCTGGGAGAGCGTGCAGCTCCGGGTTCTCGATGAACGCGTGCGCGGCGATGTCGCCGCGCGGCTGGCGCGCTACATCGTCACGCTGGAGCCGCTGCTTCGGGAAGCGTTGCCCGCGGACACCCCGTGGCGGATCGCAGCCGCCACGGGGTCACGTCGGCCGGCGGCCGCCAGTCGTCGCCGCGCCGCGCGCTGAGAAGCGGGTCGCCGGTGGGCGCGGCTGGATGTCGGCGTCACGCCGGCGCGCTCCACCGCACCCCTTCGAAACGCTGGAAGTCACGGTCGAAAGAGACGACCTCCGCGCCGTGCTCGAGCGCCAGCGCCGCGAGGTGAGCATCGTTCACCAGGTTCGCGGCGGTCCCGGCGGTGCGTAGGAGGCCATGAAGGAGGCTGAGATGTCTCCCGCTAGGCTGGACCACGAGGGCAGCGGGCCGGCCCAGCCAGACCTCGACGATGCCGGTCGCCTCCTCCAACGTCAGAGGGCGCGAGAAGAGGCTCGATCGCGTGCTGAGCCGCAGGAACGCGAGCAGCACGATCCACGCGAAACCAAGCGCCTCCGGCGACTGCGATGCGTCGTCCAGCCACGAGCGGGCGGCGGCATGATGCGGCGCATCCTCGTTCACGGCGTAGAGCAGGACGTTGGCGTCGACGAGCTTCACCGCCTATTTGCGCGCAGCGAGCCGGCGGACGAGCTCGTCGTCCTCGATCTCCCCTGCCATCCGCAGCGCCTTATCCCACGGGATCACCGGCTCGTGACCCATCCGAAACGTTGGTGTGCGCGAAAGTTCCCGCGCCCCGGGTCGCGCCAAGCCCGCCCGGATCGCGTGGTTGACAGCCTCCTTGAAGGTCCAGCCGCGCTCGCGCATCGACCGCTGCAGCAGCGCCTCCGCATCCGGATCGAGGGTGATGGTGGTCCGCATCGGCGCATCATAGCATCAACGAGCTTGATGGTCTGATGCAAACAGCGATGTTCGGTCGCTGACTACCTGACCCGCGCCGCGTCCACCGCGTCGTTCGCGTTCGCGATCAGCCGCTGCGCGCCGCCGATGGCGCGCGGCACATCGAAGCGCCGGTCGAAGCTTCCGAGGTTCTCGGCCGCTTCGAGCGCCTCCTCCAGCGCCGATTCCGCCAGCCGCAAGGCCGAGCCGAGGCGCTCGAGCTCGCCCTGGTCCACCACTACTCGAGGTAGTCCTTCAGCTTGCGGCT
>JBBQYZ010000593.1:0-2913 GCA_038208205.1 Gemmatimonadales bacterium
AGCGCGCGTGCCGAGTTCACGCACCGAGCCCATCGGAACGATCGCTGGCGTCAGCCGCTCGGAAATGGCACGCACCACGCTTTCGTAGCCCGCGCCGCGACGATCGATCTTGTTGACGAACAGCAGAGTCGGGACGCTCAACCGGCGGAGCGCGCGCAGCAGGATGCGTGTCTGGGGCTGCACGCCTTCGACGGCGGAGATCACGAGCACCGCGCCGTCGAGCACACTCAAAGCGCGTTCCACCTCGGCGATGAAGTCCGGGTGGCCTGGCGTGTCGATCAGGTTGACGTTGACGTCGCCGATCGCGAACGAAGCGACTGCAGATTTGATCGTGATGCCGCGCTGCTGCTCGAGCGCGAGCGAGTCGGTCTGGGTCGTACCGTCATCAACACTGCCGACCTCGTCGATGACGCCGGCCGCGTAGAGCAGCCGCTCTGTCAGTGTGGTCTTACCGGCGTCGACATGCGCCACGATCCCCAAGTTCAACGATTCCAAGCGTTCGGTCCTCTCGGTAGGCAACTCCCATCTCGATGGACACGAACGCTCGGCGCATCTGTTTCTCCTTGGAGTCGATCGACCGTCTCAGCGCACCAGATTTCCGCTGTGTTGGCAAACGAGTTGTTGGCGGCCCGCTGAGCGCGGCCAGCGCTCTCGCGCAACGATCGCCCGGCATTCCAGAACGACATCCCCGAACGTCATAGCGCGCGCGTCCCAGATGGCCGGCTCAGAGCACGGTCGGGTCGCGCGCTCAAGAAGGGAGCGCTCCCTTGGGCGCGATGCCAACGTGGGAGGACTGGATCGAAGACCTTCGCTGCGTGATGGATGCAGTTGGCATCGGGTCGGCCGCGATCTTCGCCGAGGCTGAGGCGGGCGCCACCGCAATGTTGTTCGCCGCGACGCACCCGGATCGCGTGCAGGCGCTGGTCCTCGGCAATACCGCCGCCCGGTATGCCGCCTCCCCCGACTATCCGATCGGATTGAGCCACGCTGAGATTGATCTGGTGGTCTCCGGTATCACCGACGGGTGGGGCTCAACAGACAAGTGGACGGACGGCCTACGTCTGGCGTTTCCAGGCCTCGCTGCCGATGAACCCGATGTCCGGGCGCTCGCGCGCCTGTGCCGGGCGGCAGCCACGCCTCGCTTGGCGAGGACGCTCTTCACATACGTCTACGACGAGCTCGACGTGCGCGACGCACTCGCGCTCGTGCAGGTGCCGACCCTGGTCATTCACAACCAGGCGGAACACCGCAGCGGGTTCTCGCGTTACCTCGTGGAGCACATCACTGACGCCCGCATAGTGGAAGTGCCAGGAGAGGACTACCTCTTCTTTGCCGGTGACCACGAGCCCGTGATCAACGAAGTCGCCGCCTTCCTGACCGGCGAACGGCCACGAGCGGAGATCGACCGAATCCTCACAACCGTGCTGTTCACCGACATCGTCGACTCGACGAAGGTCGCGACTGACGTCGGCGACCAACGTTGGCGCGTAATTCTCGACTCGCACGACCGCGTCGTACGCGACCAACTACGTCGATTCCGGGGCGAAGAAGTAAATACCACCGGCGATGGTTTCGTTGCTCGTTTCGATGGACCGGCACGAGCCGTAAGCTGTGCCCTCGCCATCGCGCAAGAGGCACGCGAACTCGGGATCGAGATCCGCTCGGGCTTGCACACCGGTGAATGCGAACTGCGCAGCGGTGAAATCGCCGGTCTTGCAGTCCACATAGCTGCTCGCGTCAGCTCGTGCGCCGGAGCCGGTGACGTATTCGTCTCACGAACCGTCGCAGACCTCGTCGTCGGATCCGGGCTCATTTTTGACGACCGAGGCGAGCACGTCCTCAAGGACGTGCCGGGAGAGTGGCGCATCCTCGCCGCGACCGGGTCCTGACCATCGCTCGTCTCAAACAGTCCTGTGGACGAGCGATCTCGAACGATTGCGTTCAGCCAGCCCACACCCCTTCGGGCGCCGGAGTCTCGGGTTGGGTGCCACCGCGTGCGGGGCCCCCGCGACGCCCAACCCACGGCGGTGCGTGGCGCCGCCGGTGCGGTGACACCAGTGGTGGTCGCCGAGACGTCAGGGGGCGCCGTCGTCAGCCCTGCCCGTACGAAGTAGCGCAGCTCACCGAACACTGACCCGTCAGCGGCGTACACGCCGACGAGGCGGTCGATGAGGTCCGGCTCAGGGATTGCCACACCCATTCTCGCCGCTCGACCGCCGTCAGTCAGCGCGCCCTCACCAGGCCGCTCAGCGCGGAGACTGCTGTTCGACGCTCGAGGCCCCCTCGATGCCCGCTTCGGTCGCGTAGCGCCAACCCGCAAGCGCGCTCGGCGTCGGCACCGGCTCGACACCGTCGATGAGGATGGTTGATGAACCACCGAAGCGGCGCAAAAGTAGGGTCGATCCGCCGAGCGCCGCTCCTGTCAGCGAGCGAACCCGACAACGGGTGGAGGTTCAACCCAGTCCTTGAGGGGCGTCCTGCCGCGGTCGAGGGACGGGTGGGAGGGCGTCGACGCAAGCGCATGTATCGGCGAGGTCGCGTCCGACGTTGGCCAAGACTGTCGGAGCGGTCGGGGCTCCACGGTCGGCGAGCATGGTGACCACGGTGTCGACGACGTGTGCGTCCCATTGCGAGCCGGCGTGTTCGCGGAGCACGGCCAGCGCGGTGGCGGCGCCCAGACCTTGACGGTAGTGGCGGAGGTTGGCCATGGCGTCGAACCCGTCGCAGACGCTGACGATTCGGGCCAGCAAGGGGATGGTGTCGCCGGCGAGACCGTCGGGATAGCCGGCGCCGTCGATCCGCTCGTGATGGGCGCGGACCAGCGGGCCGAGGTCGGCGAGAACTCGGGAGGTACGCACGAGCCGTTCGCCTTCGATGGTGTGGCGTTGCATCTGGGCGTACTCGTGGGGGTCG
>JBBQYZ010000594.1:0-2908 GCA_038208205.1 Gemmatimonadales bacterium
GACCGGAGCTGGATTTCAATGGTTTGACGGTTCGCATCGACGACCGCGGCGTCAGTCGGTGACAGGTCCATCTGGCTGCGGGCTTGAGCGAGCTGCAGCTGCGTAAGGAATGCTTCGATTTCCCGCGCCTGGAGCGGCGTCAGCGCGTCGGGCTCCGTGATCTCGTCCTCCGCGCGGAGCTCGCTTTCGACCTTGTCGACACCGAGCGTCGTGATCTCGACGTCCTCGCTCATGCCGTGTGGCTCGGCGTAGCTGTGTTCGATCAACCAGTGAACGATCTGATTACACCTCTGCGCACCCAAACCCATGGTCTCGCCGATGATGCCCTGCGATTCAGACCGAAGCTTGGGGGTGCCGTCCGTGGCCTCGTAGAGGCGACGGAGGAATTCCCACCGTTGGCCGTCCTTCTCTTCGATCGAGGTCATCTGCCGACCATGTCTGCCGTAGTTCCCACATGAATGTCGCGGCCCGAGAGGCTACGAGCACAACAGGCGTGATGCCCGAACGATGCGCTCCGTCAACGTACACCTCTACGGGCGTGCGCGAGAGGGCCGTACATCCGTCGTGGCGCGCGCTGCCCGGTGCGGTGCTCGAGCGCTCTACCTAGACGGCATGCTTCCCCCGCGGCGCAACCGATCCGCTCACGGTGCCCATGGAGTGGATCTGTTCGACGAGCCACTGGGCGACGATGCGCGCACCTGCTCCTTCATAGTGACGTCCGTCAGGTCGCAGCGTGGCGCCCCCTTCGTTCTCGTGACAAGCACGGTCGGGGCAGATCCGCGAGCAGAGGTCGATGAGGGGAGTGCCCGTGGAGACGGCGACGCTCCGCCGAACCGCGTTGTCGCAGTCGACCTCGCGGTCGCGTGACGTGTACACCCCCCGGTTGTAGGCGGCCGTCGTGAGGACGACCTTTGCCCCGCGAGCTCCGAGCGTCGTGATCGCCTGCCGCAGGCCTCTGTCGAAGTTCGTTTGTGACGCGCTGTCGCACGCACCCACCCATTGCCCGCCAAACTGCGCCTGACCGTGGCCGGCTCCGGCGTACACCCAGAGCACGATGTCGGGGCGGAAGCGTTCGACCGCGTCGCGCCACGATGCGGAGCAAGGTGAGCCCCTCAGCGCCCGGAAGCGTCCGAGCTCGACGACCCCATAGCCGGCAGGCACCTCGGACCTGGGGTAGCGGACGAGGTTGACGTCGGACGGGAAGTTGCACCCGCTGACACCGAGGTCGAGGGTGAGGATCGGAGGATCGGTCCGGATCTCATTGAACGCCTCACCCAGAGTCGACGCAACGGAGTCGCCGACGATCATCACCCGTTCGGTCTGTTGCTGAGCCGGGCGCGCCTCGAACACAGCCGTGCTGATGGCAACCCGCGGCGTTGCGGCCACCGGATGCTTGCTGGCCCCCTGAGTGGCAACGACAAGGACGAGGACAAGGCCGACGGCAACCGATGGGCTCAGAACCCGCCACTGACGAGCTGACAAGGCGCCGCGACGGACCGGCTGTTCCAACAACCGGTAGGAGAGCACCGCGACGACCAATGTGGCGACGGTCTGCAAGGCAAAGAGCCACCACCCGCCACGACCGGTGCGCTTCTCGGTGAGCACGACGTCGACCGGCCAATGCCACAGGTACACGCCGTAGCTGATCAGCCCCAAGGCGCGAAGCGGTTGGAAGGACAGCGCGCGGGCGATCGGGCCGAGCTGGGGATGTGCGGCTGCGGCGAGGACGGCGACGACGGCCAGGCCGCACACCACGAGCCCTCCGCGGTACAGCGTCGGCGATTGCCCCTGGAGTCTCGTCCAGGCGACTGCCAGGATTGCGACACCGACGACGGCGGTGAGCTCGACCGCCATCCGCGCCACCCGGCCTGCAACCGGTCCCCGCATCGCGAGCCACGCCGCCAGCGCTGCGCCGAGGAGTATCCCGGTCACGCGAGTGTCGGTGCCGTAGTACACCCGGGAGACGTTGGTCGGGGTGTACATGAGGAACATCAGCGCGCTCGACACACATGCGAGCACTAGTGATGCGACGAGCACCGCCGCCGGCACCAAACGCTTCCACCATGCGAGCAAGCCGACGAAGATCAGCGGCCAGAGTAGGTAGAACTGCTCTTCGATGGCCAAGCTCCACGTGTGCTCCAACGGCGAAGGCGCGCTGAACAACGTCCAGTAGTCCTGATGCGCGAACACGGCCCGCCAGTTCGCGCCATAGCCGATGGTCGCGAGCGCGTCGCCGCGGATGCGAACGAGCTCGGCAGCGTCGGCGAACACCAAGCAGTACAGCGCCACGCCTACGAGTACGCCACAGAGGGCCGGCAACAGCCGACGGGCCCTCCTGGCCCAGAAGCCTCGGAGCCCGACGGCGCCGCTCGTCCTCGACTCGGCAAGGAGAAGCGAGGTGATCAAGAACCCGGACAGAATGAAGAAGAGGTCGACACCCAGGTAGCCGCCGACAAGGTGACCACCGTGGAACAGCAGAACCCCGGCGACGGCGAGTCCTCGCAAGCCGTCCAGCGCCGGTATGTGATCCATCGCCACCCCCGCGTCCCTGTCCGCGGCGGCGAAACGCTGGGCGGAGCACATGGCGACTGAGCCCGTAGTCCTTTCCCTCGCGAAGGGATGCCTCCCTTGGGCGACGCATCTATGCCCACCCGGCCGCTGGGTGAAAACCTGACGTGCTCGAGGCGAATCGAGCCGGATGACTCGTGGCGAACGGCCCATCGGCCGCGGCCTTCGACGAGCATTAGGGTCAACCCCCGTGCGCGCCATCCACATCAGCCGCCTCGACGGTCCGAGCGCGATCGAGGTGGTCGATGTCGCCGAGCCCGGCGGCGATGGCCAGGTCGTCATCGACGTGCATGCGGCAGGGGTCACGTTTCCTGAGGTGTTGCAGAGCCGGGGCGAGTAT
>JBBQYZ010000595.1:0-2908 GCA_038208205.1 Gemmatimonadales bacterium
CAGGCATCGCTGGTGCAACATGGCCTCACTGCCCCCTCGTCGCACGTGGCGCTGCCGCAGGACGCCGCCGCGTGGGCGCGCACGCTCGACGACGCACGCACGGCGGGACACGAGTGGGTCGTCGTGCCGTGGGTCGACGCCTCGCTGCGCCGCACCCCCGACGACTGGCGGCGCCTCGCCGAGCGGATGAACCGCCTCGGCGCGCGGGCGCAGGGGGCCGGGCTCCGCTTCGCCTATCACAACCGCGACGTCGAGCTCGTCCGCTCAGGCGACTCCACGCCGTTCGACGTCCTGCTCGCGCAGACCGACCCGGCGCTCGTCTCGTTCGAGATGGACGTCTACTGGCTCGCGAAGGCCGGGGCCGATCCGCTGGCGTACCTCGCCGGGCACGCCGGCCGCTTTCCCATGCTGCACCTCGCGGACGCGACCGCCGCCCCCGAGCGGCGCATGGTCGACGTGGGCAAGGGCACGATCGATTTCGCCGCCGTGCTGCGTCGCGCCCGCGAGGACGGGGCACGGTACGCATTCGTGAAGCACGACGAGCCGGCGAATCCGCTGGCCTCCGCGCGCGCGAGCTACCACGGCGTGGAGCGGCTCTCGTACTGAACGGCTGGACGGGGTGGTCGGCCGGACCACGGCCGCCCGGGCCGTCACACCGGCACTGGCTGGTTCAGGCTCCACCAGCGGGTGGCCTCTTCCTCGCCCCACGCCAGCACGTCGATCGCCGCGAGCCCTCGCGCCAACTCCGCCGCACTCTGCGGACGATCGGCGGGATCCTTCGCGAGGCACCGAATCACGAGCTGCTCGAGCGCACGCGGGATGTGATTGTCGGTGCGCAGCGACGGGTCGAGCGGCTCGCTCTGTCACCAGATCGCGCGCGTCGCGAGTCGACCGGCCCGCGCGACGCGCGCGAGAGCGAACCGCCGCGTAGGTCAGGCCGGCGCCGGGCTCGCGGTGCGCGACGCCCTGCGGCGCCTACCATTTCGATCAGGCGTCTTTACGCGTATGCTGACGTCAATAAGACGCGGCGGGCACTGGCGTAGCCCGGCAATGCTCGGTTTTTTAGCGAACCAGTCTCCCACCCCGGCTCGCATGCTCTCCCCAGCCGCGTTCCGTCGTCCCTACCTGAACGAGACAGTCTCCGCCCGCGGCGGCGCGCGCGTCAGCATCGTCGAGCGGCCGGGACGGTGGATGTCGCCCGCCGCGCTCGATCATCTCGTCACCGAGCTCCAGCAGATCGTGCGCGCCTCGACCCCGGCCGGCGCCCTCGGGTACGGGATCGCATCCGGCGACCGGTCGCGGCTCGACGCGGCGATCATCACCCTGGTGCACGACCGCGACGGCCGCCCGATCGCCTTCAATGCGCTCACCCTGCTCGACTGCGAGCTGCGCGGCCGCCCGATCGACGTGCTGCACCTCGGCCTCGTGATGGTGGACCCGTCGCACCGCGCCGGCGGGCTCTCGGGAGTGCTGTACGGGCTCACGGCATTCCTGCTGTTCGCGCGGCGGCGGCTGCGGCCCCTCTGGGTGAGCAACGTCACCCAGGTACCGGCCGTCTTCGGCATGGTGGCCGACGCGTTCGACAACGTCTTTCCCAGCAGCGACGCGAGCGCCGTGCAGCGGTACGACCACGTGCACCTCGCCCGGCAGATCATGGCGCGGCATCGCGCCGTGTTCGGCGTGGGGCACGACGCCGAGCACGACGAGGCGCACGCGATCATCCGCAACGCGTACACCGGTGGCTCGGACAACCTGAAGAAGCGCTACGACGCCGCCGCGAAGCACCGGGACGAGGCCCACAACGAGACCTGTCGCACCCAGCTCGACTACGAGCGCGGTGACGATTTCCTCCAGCTCGGACAGGTCACCCTTCCCGCAGCGCGCCGCTACTTCACCCGCTCCTCGCCGACGGTGTCGCCGTTGAGCTTCGCCGTCACCTTCTCGCTGCTCGCCCTCGAGTCGCTCGTCGCGCCGGTGCTCCAGTGGTTTGCCGCCGACACGGCGATGGGCGACCTCCGTCCCGCCCGATGAGCGCCGCCTCGGGCGCCGGCGCGCACGCCACCTTCTCCTACGAGGAGATGGTGACGCGCAACGCCGGATTCCTGACGGCCGACGAGCAGGCGCGGCTGCGCGCTGCGCGCGTGTTCGTCCCCGGCACCGGCGGAATGGGCGGCGCGGCCATCCAGTCGCTCGTGCGCACCGGCGTCGGTGCGTTCACCCTCGCCGACATGGACGTCTTCGAGCTGTCCAACCTCAATCGGCAGCTGTTCGCCACGCTCGATACCGTTGGGCGCTCCAAGGTGGAGGCGACGCGGGACGCGCTGCGCCGTATCAACCCCGACATCCAGCTCGCCACCTACGGCCCCGAGTGGGTCGAACGGCTCGACGAGATTCTCTCCACCCACAAGGTCGTCATCAACGGCACCGACGACCTCGGCGCTGGCATCGCCCTGTACCGCAAGGCGCGCGAGCACGGGGCCACGGTGATCGACGCCTACACCGCCCCGCTCCCGTCGGTGATCGTGGTGCGTCCCGCCGACCCGCGCCCGGAAGAGCGGCTGCGCTGGCCCACCATCGGCGCCGACCCGCGCGCCCTGACCCGCGCGCAGACCGACGCCTGCAAGCTGGCCGAGGCGCTCTACGTGATCGTCCACTCCTCGTCGGCGCGCCACATCGACCTCACCGTGGCGGCCGAGCTGATGGCCGGCACCCGCAGCCGTCCGTCGTTCGCGCCGATGGTGATCGCGACCGGAACGCTGATGGCGTTCGAGGCGGTGAAGCTCCTCCTCGGGCGGACCTCCGGGGTGGACCATCGCGGCCTGTTCCTCGAGCCGTGGACCATGACCATCGAGCGGCCGAAGCCGGTGCCGGTCGCGTGGGCGCTCGAGAAGGTCGCGCGCCGCTTTCT
>JBBQYZ010000596.1:0-2904 GCA_038208205.1 Gemmatimonadales bacterium
TCGGTCACCCAGTCGGCCGTCGGCAGCACGAGCAGGGCGACCGCCGCAAGGAGGAATGGAACGGCGGCCAGTCCCAGCACCCGACCCGGCCGGAACAGCACGGCCGCCTTCAGGATCACGCGGAGAAACCGGACCCCGTCCTTGCCGACGCGCAGCTTGGACTCGCCTTCGCGCTCGTGATACGGCATGTCCAACTCGACCAGGTGCAGGTCGTTCGACAGCATCACTCGAGCGCTCATTGCGGGCGTGAAGTGAAGGCCGTCCGGCAGGGGGTAGAGCATCGGCAGCGCATCCCGGCGAACGACGCGCATGCCACTCGCCGTGTCCCGAACCTTTTTGGACGACAGCGTGCTGAGCAGGACCGCGAAGAGGGTGTTGCCCAGCCGACGAAGTCGGGGCATCTCGCTTTCGGCGTTCCGGCGGCAGCCGAGCGACACTGCGATGCCGTCGGCGGCGACGGCGTTGCACAACGGCACGAAGAAGTTGGGGTCACAGGTGCCGTCGGCGTCGAGGAACGCGAGCAGTTCGGCATCTGATTGCCGCCACGCCTCCTTGATGGCCGCCCCATAGCCGCGGTTCTTCTCGAACACGATCAGGTTGATCCGGTCGCGATAGCCACTCGCGATCTCGACCGTCCGGTCAGTGGATCCATCGCTCACGACGGTCACCTCGACACCGGTGACCGCGGTCTCGGCGACGATGCGTGGCGCCGCGACGAGGCAGCGCTCGACGATCGAGGCGATGCTCGCGTCCTCGTTCAGTGCAGGTATGGCAATGAGAAGTTTCACGCTGCCGCGGGCAGGCTGCGAGTGACGGCTCGCGAGGCGGCCAGCGCCGGCCCGAGAACGCGCGCCGGGCCGAGGTCTATGTCGCGCCGCCCGAACACGTGGTGGATCCTACTGGTCCGGCGTCGCGGTGCTCGGCGCAGGCAGTCACGGCGAGGCGCTCTCGTCATCGGAGTAGGGGATCGGATGATCCCCTCCCAGCTCCGAGAAGCGCTCGTTGAGCGCGACCGCGATGAGGTCGCGCTCATGGTCGCTGGCCGTCAGAGCACCGTAGAGATAGGCCTCCACCTCGAACGCCGTGCTCATGCCGCCCAGCTCGAAGTACCGAAACCACAGTTCGCGATGGGTGAGCCCGACGTCACGACGGGCCTGCTCGAGCACGTCGAGATGCTCACCACGGGTCGGGCTCACGGGTGCGCGGGCTTCGCCCGTCGCGAGGCCGCCGCGACGTCGAGCGCGGGTCCGTGTCCGGCGCAATGGGATCGCTTCACCAAACAGTGCAAGCTCGTCGATGGCTCGATCTCGAGGGACCGCCCGACGCCGGTCACATCCAGGATGCGCCGGACGGCGCTCGACGGAGAGCGGATGCTCAGCGCCCCGCCGGCCTGCCGCAAGCGGTCCGAACGATCCGCGATGACCCGCAGCCCGGACCCGTTCATCAGGTCGAGCTCGGCCAGGTCGAGAACGACGATCGTGTGCCCTGCCGCGATGATCGCGTCCAGCAGGCCGCCGACCTCTGGCGCGTTCGCCCCGTCGATCTCGCCGTTGATCCCGACCAGGACCTGCGCGGCGTCGAATCCGATCGTGACGCCGAACGGGCGCCCGCCGGGGCTCATGGCCTGGCGGCGATGATCGGTACGGTTGGGTGACCGAGGTGTTCGGCGCCCGACGCTTGCGAGGCCGACGCAAGGGCTGGCCGGTCAGTCCTGCGAGCGCAGCGGGGGGGCGCGGCGCTCAAACGGGACGCCAACTGCCTGCCTATGATCGACAGCATGGAAATCGGCACGGAGCCGCCTTCCGATGTAGCGCCGGGCGCCAAACGCCCGAAAGAACCCTCGCTGTCGAAGGCAGTCGTAATATAGCAGACTGTGGTGGCTCGGGGCCTCTCCGTCCCGAAGATCGTGGAATGAGCGGATGGCGAATACAGATCCTCAGACCGAGTTGGAGACCAACCTGTCCGAGGTCGCGCTCGCCCTGTTCGCGCCTCATTCCGTCGATGACACCCTGCGACGCATCGTCGACCTGGCCCCGGAAACCGTCGACGGTTGCGACGGAGCGGGCATTTTCGTCGTTGCGAACGAGCAGGTGACCACCACGGCGTACAGCGACGCGTTCGTGGTCGAGTTGGACAGCCTGCAGTTCGAGACCGACCAGGGCCCGTGCCTCGATGCCGTGTCCGAGGGCGGCAGCTTCTACGCCGAAGACCTGGCCGATGACCCGCGCTGGCCGAAGTTCGGCCCCGCCGCCACGGCCGCAGGGATCCGCAGCGTTCTGGCGTTTTCGCTGTCCACGCAGCGGCTGAGCGCGCTCAACCTCTATGCACACCTGCCGGCGGCGTTCGGTGCCACGGATCGTGCCAAAGGACTGATCTTCGCAACGCTGGCCGGGCTCGCGCTCGACTCAGCCGAGAGCCGGCAAGACGATGAGAAACGGGTCGAGAACCTGCACGTTGCGCTGCGCACGCGCGAGTTGATCGGACAGGCCCAAGGCATCCTCATGGAACGGGAGCACATCACTGCCGACCAGGCCTTCGACGTGCTCCGCCGCGCCTCACAACACTTGAACCTCAAGCTGCGTGAGGTCGCGGAGACGCTGGTCCAGACCGGCGAGACGCCCCACACCGGATCATCGCCCCATGACGAAAGCACATAGGTCCGCCTCGGAGACAGTCCATCCGCTCGCCGCTTCCCTCGCCTCAGCGGTTTGCGTCGTTGTCGAGCCACTGCCCAACGACGTACGACATGAATTCCGGCTGCGTCCGATAGCCGAGAGACGCATAGAGCGGCTGGGCGTTGTCGGTCTGCAGTCCGATGTGTTGACCTGGGACCCGTTGCGCGAGATAGCGCAGCATGGATGACGCAATGCCCTGCCTGCGGTAGGACGACAGCGTCCACACATC
>JBBQYZ010000597.1:0-2902 GCA_038208205.1 Gemmatimonadales bacterium
GCGGAGCGCACCTGGTTCAAGGCGGCGATGGAGCAGGGCACCCTCACCGGCCCGCTCTCCGCTGACGAGAAGTTGGCGGTCCTGCGACGGCTGACCGAGGTCGACGGCCTCGAGCGGTTTCTGGGACGGGCGTATCAGGGCTACAAGCGATTCTCCATCGAAGGCACCGACGTCCTCGTGCCGATGCTCGACGAGGCGATCGCGCGCGCGGCCGCCGGAGGCACGCGGCGCGTGGTGATGGGGATGGCGCACCGCGGGCGCATCAACGCGCTCGTGCACGTGATGGGGATGGGCTACGCCGAGATGTTCGGCGAGTTCGAGGGCCGGTCCGGCGACAAGAGCGCCGACGCGACGACCGGCGACGTGAAGTACCACCTCGGCTACACTGGCGAGCGGACGGTCGGCGACCTGACGGTGCAGCTCGAGCTCGCGCCGAACCCGAGCCACCTCGAGATCGTGAACCCGGTGATGTCCGGGATGGCGCGCGCGTACCAGCGCGTGGACGGCGCGGCGGACGATCGCGACGAGCGGCTCGTGCTCCCGGTCTGCATCCACGGCGACGCGGCGTTCCCCGGCGAAGGGGTCGTGCCCGAGACGTTCAACCTGTCGCGGCTGCGCGCGTACCGCGTCGGCGGCACGCTGCACATCATCGTCAACAACCAGGTCGGCTTCACCACCGACCCGATCGACGCGCGGTCCACGCGCTACGCGAGCGACCCGGCGAAGGGATTCGAGGTGCCGGTGATGCACGTGAACGCCGATGACGCCGAGGGGTGTCTGCAGGCGATCCGGGTGGCGATCGCCTATCGCGAGCGGTTCGCGAAGGACGTGCTGATCGACCTCGTCGGCTACCGCCGCTGGGGACACAATGAGACCGACGAGCCGGCGTTCACGCAGCCCACGATGTACGACGTGATCCGTTCGCACCCCACGCCGCGGCTCGTGTGGGGCGCGCGGCTGGTGCGCGAGCGCGTCGCGACCGAGGACGAGGTGAAGGCGCTCGACGTCGCCTTGTTCGACCGGCTGACGCCGATCCAGAAGCAGGTGCACGACGGGGAGCCAGCCGCCGACGGTGGCGGCCAGGCGACGCCGCCCGCGAGCGAGCGCGGGGCGGGACCAGCCACGGCGGTGGACGCCCAGCGGCTGATCGCCCTCAACGAGCAGCAGCTGGCGTGGCCCCAGGGCTTCACCGTGCACCGGCAGCTCGCCAAGACGCTGGCGCGGCGGCGCGAGGAGATGGAGAAGGGCACCATCCAGTGGGGACTTGGCGAGGCACTCGCCTTCGGCACGCTGCTGCAGGATGGAATCGGGGTGCGCCTCACCGGGCAGGACGTGGAGCGCGGCACCTTCGGCCATCGCAACGCCGTGCTGCACGACGTGACGAGCGGCACGACCCACACCCCGCTCGCCACCCTCGGGGGCGCGGCGCGGTTCGAGATCTACAACAGTGCGCTCTCCGAGATGGCCGTGATGGGCTTCGAGTACGGCTTCAGCACCGCCGCGCCGCGCGACCTCGTGTTGTGGGAGGCGCAGTACGGCGACTTCGTGAACATGGCGCAGC
This sequence comes from Gemmatimonadales bacterium, assembly GCA_038208205.1. GTDB lineage: Bacteria > Gemmatimonadota > Gemmatimonadetes > Gemmatimonadales > Gemmatimonadaceae > AG11. The sequence goes on from JBBQYZ010000597.1 coordinate 1,562, forward strand.
CGATCATCGACCAGTTCATCTCGGCGGACCGCGCCAAGTGGGGACAGCGGAGCGGTCTCGTGCTGCTCCTGCCGCATGGCTACGAAGGCGGCGGGCCGGAGCACTCGAGTGCGCGTCTCGAGCGGTTCCTCCAGCTCTGCGCCGAGGACAACATGGTCGTGGCGTACCCGAGCACACCGGCCCAGTACTTCCACATCCTGCGCAGTCAGGCGCTCCGGCCGGACCGGAAGCCGACGATCCTCATGCAGCCGAAGAGCCTCCTCCGCCTGCCGGCGGCCGCATCGCGGATCGAAGAGTTCGCGACCGGCGGTTTCCAGCCGGTGATCGACGACGCGTCGATCGGCGCGCGCCGCGGCGAGGTGCGGCGGCTCGTGCTGAGCACGGCCAAGCTGCATTACGATCTGCTCGCCGCGCGCGGTGAGAGCTCCGACGTGGCGCTGGCTCGCGTGGACCAGCTCTACCCGTGGCCGGGCGAAGCGCTGGCGGAGCTGGTCGACCGCTACCCCAACCTCGAGGACGTGGTGTGGGCGCAGGAAGAGCCGAAGAACATGGGGGCGTGGAGCTACGCTGCGCCGCAGCTGCGCGTCGCCACGGGAAACATGCTGACCATCCGCTACATCGGCCGACCGGAGCGTGCGAGCCCCGCCGAGGGGTACGACAAGGCGCACAAGCAGGAGCAGAAGCGAATCGTGTCCGACGTGCTGACGCCGGCGTCGAGCGCGTCGAAGCGCAAGACGTCCAGGGTCTGAGGGTGCCCACGGCACGACGACTTCGAACGCTTCTCCTCGCCCTGACCGTCGCCGCGCCGCGACTCCTGCACGCGCAGGAACGCGGCGCGACCGCGTTGGGCGAGGCCGTGGCCGGCCTCGACGTGACGGCGCGCGTGCTGCTCATCGGCGCGCACCCGGACGACGAAGACACGCAGCTCCTCACGTGGCTGGCCCGCGGGCGGCAGGTGGAGACCGGCTATCTGTCCCTCACGCGGGGCGACGGCGGCCAGAACCTGATCGGCAACGAGCTCGGTCCGCTGCTCGGGATGATCCGCACCGAGGAGCTGCTCGCAGCGCGACGGCTGGATGGCGGGCGGCAGTTCTTCACGCGTGCCTACGACTTCGGCTTCAGCAAGTCGGCGGAGGAGACCTACACGCACTGGGCCAAGGACTCCATCCTGCGCGACGTGGTGACGGTGGTGCGCTCCTTCCGGCCGCAGGTGATCGTGGCAGTGTTCAGCGGCACGCCGCGCGACGGGCACGGGCACCATCAGGTATCGGGGATCCTGGCGCGCGAGGTGTTCGACGCGGCCGCCGACACGGTGCGCTTTCCCCGCGCGGCGACGCTGGG
>JBBQYZ010000598.1:0-2899 GCA_038208205.1 Gemmatimonadales bacterium
GGTCGATGCCGCGATCGTCGGATAGCGTCTGGTGCGATCCGAACTGCGGCCTCGCAGCGGCGAGTGCCGCCGCCGCTATGGCCAGCACGATGAGCACCGGCGCGATGTACGCAGGAGCGGCGGGCGCCTGCACCTGGCCGAAGCGCGCGCGCGCCCGTGCTCGCCACCAGAAGCTATATCCCGCGGCCGCGCCAGCCAACGGCGCCAGCACGAGAAACCAGAGGTATCCGCCGGCGCCGAAGCTCATGCGAGGCCCCGCAGCCACGAGTGCCGGAGGCCGGCTTCGATCGCCAGCAGAACGGCTGCACCGGCGAGCACGTAGGGCGCGATGTCGTTGAATCTTGTTAGCGTGCGGTCTTCGAACCGCGACTTCTCGAGCCGATCGATCTCCGAGTAGATCTGCTGGAGCGCTGCCGGGTCTTCGGCGCGGTTGTAGGTGCCGTGCGCGACCTCGGCGATCGCCTTCAGCGACGCTTCGTCGACCTCGAGCGCCTGCCGGCCGGGATTCTGCCCGCGCGTCACGACGCCGACGGTGTACACCCGGACGCCCAGCTTCTCGGCAATGCGCGCGGCGGCCAACGGCTGGATCTGCTGCCCATTGTTCTCGCCGTCGGTCAGCAGAATGATGATCCGGCTCGCGGCAGGGGAGTCCCGCAGCAGGTTCACGGATTCGCCGATGGCGACGCCGATAGCCGTGCCGTCGGCGAGCCGGATGCGGTCGACCTCGCCGACGTCCTGCGCGACCACGTTGTAGTCGGTTGTGAGCGGACTGAGCGTGAGCGTCGAACCCTGGAAGACGACGAGGCCGACGCGGTCGCCCGTCCGCTCCTGCACGAAGTGCGTGAGCACATCCTTCGCGGCACTGAGCCGGGAGCGGCCACCGGCGAAGGGCAGCGACATGCTGGTGGAGATGTCGAACGCCAGCACAATATCGATTCCGTTGCCACTCGTTTGCGTGACCGCCTCGCCCTGTTGCGGGCGTGCCAGCGCGAAGACGAGCAGCGCGACCGCGCCCAGCCGCAACGCCGGCGCCAGTGGCCGCGCGCGCAGGCGCCAGGTGATGCGTTGCGGCGGCAGCGCGGCGAGCGAGCCGATGCTCGTTGCCGCTGCGCGCGTGCGGCGGAGCGCGACGGCCGCGAGCGGGAGAAGCAGCAACAGCAGCAGCGCCGCCGGCGTCTCGAAGCGAAAGCCGTCCATGCGGATACCGTATCACGGGAGCTCAGTGCGCCGAGCCAGGGACCGCCGGTTATGCGCGGGAGCCGTTACGAGCCGGACTCTTTCGGCGGCAGCGGGTCATCGGCGTGGATCGGTCGCGCGGCTGCTACCCCAAATCCGGGCGCAGCGCCTGCACCGCAACCGAAACTGATCGCCCACAGGCCCGTATCGACGCGGAACGTCACGCCGACTTTCCGTTTCGGGTCGCCTTCAGCGAAGACGATGTCGTAGCCCGACATGGCGGGGACGTCGCTTCTGTACACGGCGTACAGCTGTCGCCCCGGACTGAGGGTCTGCCGCAAGATGGCCTCGATCCCGTCGCGCCGGATGGACGCACCCTCGCAGCGCTCCTCCTGAAACACGCCGATCGTGGCGCCCGCCGCTTCGTCGACCGTGCACGGGATCGGGTCGCCGGGCCCAATGAAGTTCTTGGTACAGCGCTCGGGGCGAAGCTCGACCGTGCGGTTGAGCGCATCGAGGTCGCCGTTTGACACCGCCGCGATCACGGCGTCAACGGGTGGGATGCCGGTGCGCGTGAAGTCAGGATAGAACGCGGCCGCTGTCGCGGTTGGGACCGCGGGCGGGATGGCGCTCGTCGGCGTCGCGCTGGTCGAAAGACTGCACGCGAAGTACGCGGCTGATGCGAGCGGGACGATCCAGATGAGCGACCGTTTCATATCCGGAAGGTAACGCATCTGTGCGGCACTGACCTGCCGCTCGCCGTGCGCGTGCCGTACGCTTCGACTACGAATGTGACCTGCATGCCGCGAGCGAGAGAGGGGCGTGGATGACCATCACGACGCGCGATATCGCGGCCAACGGGATGACCTTCCGCTGCCGGGGGGCCGGGACCGCAGGGGAGCCCGTGATCCTCCTGCATGGCTTCCCCGAGACGTCGCACATGTGGATTCCGCTGATGGAGCGGCTGTCCGCCGAGGGGTACCGCTGCCTCGCGCCCGACCAGCGCGGCTACAGCCCGGGAGCGCGCCCGACCGGCAGTGAGCAGTATCGGACGGACGTCATCGCGGGCGATGTGTTCGCCCTCGCCGACACCTGGGGCGTCGATCGCTTCCATTTGATCGGGCACGACTGGGGCGCCGCGGCGGGATGGGTAGCCGTCGGTGCGCGGCCCGAACGCGTGCTCAGCTGGACGGCGCTGTCGGTCCCGCATCTCGCGGCGTTCGCGAAGGTTATGGCGGAGGACGCTGATCAGCAGAATCGCAGCTCGTACGTGGGTTTCTTTCAGGCGCCGGGCGTGGCGGAGACGGCGCTTTCGGCCGACGGCTTCGCTGCGTTAAAGGCTGTCTGGACCGCCAGCGCGCCGGAGGAAGCGGCGGAGTACCTGTCCGTGCTGGAGCAGCCCGGCGCGCTGACCGCCGCGCTCAACTGGTACCGCGCGCTCGGCGGCGCACGGGCGGCGGATACATTCTCGATACCGCTGGGACCGATCGCGACGCCGACGCTGTTCATCTGGGGTAACCGCGATGTCGCCATCGGCCGCGTCGCCGCCGAAGCGAATGCGGCGTACATGACCGGCCCGTGCGAGTTCGTTGAGCTCGACGCCGGCCACTGGCTCGTGCAGGAAGCAGCGGAGCCGGTGACGGCGGCGATCATCGCGCACCTCGCCCGCACCCGGCCGTAGAGGGTTCGCGGCAACTCCTAAAGTAGAACATTTGACCTAGTA
>JBBQYZ010000599.1:0-2886 GCA_038208205.1 Gemmatimonadales bacterium
TGATCACCGTCCAATGACTATAGGAACGCCATTGGTGAGTCAACCACCGTGAATGCCACGTTCTCGGTGCAAACAATAGAAAACGCTTGGGCGGGGAAGGGTCGATTTCTCCAAAGGGCGGGGTGATGGGTGTCGCGCTCAGGGGTGAAGGATCGCCGGCTCCCGGTCGTTTGTCGATTGGATAAGCAGGGCGAGCGGTGCGGTGTCGCCGGGGCCGATGTAGGCGTAGATATCGCTGTTGGAGCTCGTGGCTCCGGAGACCACGAGGCAGACAACGGCATTGCACGCCGCATCGCCGACATCGGTGCCTCCCGTCACGTAATCCGTGACTGTGCCGCTCGCCACGTCCACCTTGTGGATCTTGGTGCGGTCGGTGCCATCGACATAGTAGATGGAATTGCCGTCCGGACTCCACGAGCCGAAGAAGGCACCGTTGGCTTCGTGGGTCACCTGGGTAGGAGTTCCGCCGGCGGCGGGCACGATCCAGATCTGGGTGGTGTTCGTCCGCGGAGAGCTGAACAAAATCCGTCCACCGCCCGGGCTGTAGCGCGGGCTCGATTCCGGGATGTCGGTGGCGGATCCGGTCGCGAGGGCGGTCGGACTCGACCCATCGGCTCCCATGGTCCAGATGCGCGACCTACCGGAGCGCAGGCTCGTAAACACTACCGTCGAGCCATCGGGACTGAGAGACGGCTGGTGGTCGGCACCCGGACTGTTGGTGAGCCGGATCGCGTTGGAGCCATCGAGGTTGGCGATGTAGATCTCGGCGTTCAGAAAGGAAATGCGATAGCTGGTGAAAACCACCTTCCCCGCCGCGCTCTGCGGCTCGACGTCGCCGGCGACGGTCGCCGGAAAGATCGTGGAGGTGTCCTTGTGCCAGGTGTACAGCTCGTTGGCACCGCTCGCGTTCGAGACGTAGATGAAGTCGGGAACCTTGTCGATCGGGTTCGGCGAGGTCGACGTATCGGAGCAGCCTGCCGCAGCAACGAGCGCCGCCGAGCCCACGGCGGCGCATACGCGGCGTGTGTGGGGAGAAACGATGCTCGGGCGGCGAAGCTTCGATGCGACGTAGCGGGATGCCATACAACGCTCCATGTGCCCGGGTTAGGCAGCCGAATCGAAAAAATCGCCGATGCGGAGTAGCTCAGCGGGACCGTGCACGAACTCGAACGAAGGAACGCTGCCGACGACTCGACCCAGAGCATTGAAGTGCATCACGCTTTCCAGGTCGCCGAGAAGAACCCAGGGAGACTGGCCCATCAAGAGCGCGAGCGCCTGCGATTGTCCCAACGGCTGAAGCGATCCCGTGCCTCCCCGCGTGACGAAGACGATTGCGCCGAGCCGGGCGTGACACGACAGCTCGGTGCGCATCGGAATTCGCTGCCGCTCGTCGCCCGCAATCGCTTGCGATTCGCAGCTGCGTATCTCGGGGAAGAAGGCCGAGAGCGATGCGCTCACGAGCGACGGCGACCGCCAACCATGGACCAATATCGTATCTCCGACGGGCTCGAGGACGACGCCATCGTCGCCGAGCATTCTCCATCCCTGACGAGCGAGCGCGAAGGCGAGCGTCGATTTCCCGCTTCCACTCTCTCCCACGAAGATCGAGGCCGAACCGTTCGTATTAACGACGCCTGAGGCGTGCACGTAGAAACGGTTGTGCCGCCGCAGGCGGAGAATGGCGCCCACCCGTGCCAGCGTCTGACGCGCACCACGCGACGCCGAGGCGTAACCATCTCCACGCGAGAGGCGGCCGCCGACCACGTAAAGCTCGGCGTTCTCCTGGAGGTGACGCAGTGTCGTTTCGGCCTCGGAGGTAATGCCCTCGACGCCGTTCGCACGCCAGCGAGCGACGCTCATCTCGACGTTGGCCGTGGGACCTCTGGCAGGTATCGACTCATGGCGGGCAGGGTACGGGAGCTCCGCTCGAATTGAAGCACTGCGTCAGTGACGCATGGAGGAAAAGAAGGTTGAGCGGCACGGGAAGAGGCGCCTGCGTGACCACCGTCAAGGTAGAATGCGCGGCGAGCGTCGGCGCGATCCAGCGCCGCCGAACGAAACTTGGCTTGGTGGCGTCATTGAACACGGAGCAGCCTGATGGATCGTTGTGGGCGTCGGACGGAGAGAAAGGGCTCATGGAATGTACGCTCCGATCTCATAGTTGACGTTCGTCCAGACGGACGTTGCGGTGGATAACGCCGTCTGCGTGATATTGCCGAAGAAGAAAAACCGATCGTAGACTACTCGCGGCGGGGCGGTGGGCAACGACGCGTACGTCATGGAGACGATCGATTTCGCGCTGTCGGCGGGCGAGTAGATCGCCGCGCTGTCGGTTCCGAACTTTGCGACACGCCAGGTGACACGGGCCAGGTTCGTCGCGACCGGAGTTCCGACGAACGCGCCGCTGCTGTCGGTGAAGCCGGTGAGCGTGCCGGAAATGCCGAGCTGCACCAGCTTCGCGGGATCCTTCAACCCAAGAAACACGCCCGGTGACGCGCCTGCCGTGAGACCGGAGGCGGTCATTGTAGCGGTGATATAACCATGCTTCGATGCGCGCAGCGAATCGCTGCGGTAGTACATCAGCGTGTCCTTCGCGAGAGAGCCGGGCGTGTTGCTCACGATCTGGAGCTTGCAGCTGCTTGTAACGGGGGTACAGCCAGGCGGCGCGATCGTCGCGGTCCCGCCACCGGTGCCGAGGACGCGCCAGTCGGGCTCGGACCGGAGGTCCTGGAGCGAAACGCGATCCGGAAGGGAATCGGCCACATAGAACACTTTCCAGCGCGACTCATTCGGATCGACCCACGCCGCGCTGACCGATAGCCCGAACGAAAACTCCGTGATCGAGCCGATCGTGTTGAAGTTCAGCGTCTTGAAGTAATCAATTCC
>JBBQYZ010000600.1:0-2886 GCA_038208205.1 Gemmatimonadales bacterium
TCTTTTCGATCCGCGCCAACTTCGCGAATCGAGCCGCCCACCGGCCGATTGATCAGCAGTCTCCTAGAGCCCTGCGCCCGAGCCTCGATGATCGCCGGTTACACCGCCGCGGCGAGTTGAGCGATGACCTGCCACGACCGGGTTTCCGGCACCCACAGGTGAGAGCCCGCGGTCTGGAACGCATGGCAACTTGGGCACCTCGTTGAGATGAGGTTGCCGGTTCGGCCGGTCCCCGGGGAGGTCAAACAGGCGAGCCTGCGAGGCTCATCGAGTTTCACCCATGTTCGGTCGACATTTAGCGCGACACAGGTAACTCCAACCAGTTCATCTTTGGCGCGAATCCGGTTGACGTGTAGAGATCTCGGCCGTCGTCTGTGGAGTGAAGCAGGAACTTTCTGATCCCGAACTGCTCTGCGCTGTTCAGACAGCGGCCGAGGAGCCTACTTCCGATGCCTTGTCTCTGATGCGCCGGCGGAACGTACATGTTGATGATGTAGGCCTCGGTGGTTCGGATGTCCTCGGGTTGCGGTGGACGCGACCACAGCAGCATCGAGACGATTCCAACGAACTCGGACCCATTTTCGGCGATCCAGGTGTGCAGCCGTCCTGCGTCTCGCTCGGCCACGACGAACAAACGGGTTCTCTCGACAAAGTCGTCCGACGGTCGAAAGCCCGGCTCGCGCGCGGCGCCAAGGAACTCGATCCGGCGCGAGACCACCGTCTCAAGGTCTGCCAAGGTGGCTGGCCGGACAACGACGGTCATGTCATTGATCGTTCCACGTTGGTTGCCGACGCCCTGTCTCCTATCGCCGGCTGAGCGCGCGGAGTTGGCTGTTTGTCCCTGACAAGGAGGACCAGCCATGATCACCATCGAGACCTCGACGAGGACCGCGTCGCGCTGCCAACGGACGCCTTCGTCATCGACGACCCGCAGCTCGCCGCTGTTGCCTTCCTGGCTCGCTACAGCGGCCGCACCCTGGATGCCTACCGTCACGATCTCCGCGGATTCTTCCAGTGGGCGGCGGACACCAAGCTCGTCGTACTCTCCGCGACCCGCCCGCCCATCGAGCTTTACCGCAGTTGGATGGAGCAGCGGGGACTGGCGGCGTCGACGATCGACCGGCGCCTGTCGACAGTGTGCGGGTTCTACCGCTTCGCTCACATCGACGGCCGGATCGGGTCGAACCCCGCGCAGTACGTGCGGCGGCCCAAGGTGCAGCCGAACGAGGGTCGTGGCATGGACCGCTCCGAGCTCGGCACGTTCTTGTTCACGGCCGAACGGTTCGATCGGGACCATGCCGCACTGGCGGTGCTGCTCGGCCTGAACGGGCTCCGAGTCTCCGAAGCGTGCGGAACGAACATCGAGGACCTCGCCTTCCAGCGCGGGCATCGCACGTTGGCGATCTTGGGCAAGGGCAACAAACCCGCCACCATTCCGCTCGTCCCTCGAACGGCGCGCACCATCGATCTCGTCGCAGGCGAACGTCACGAGGGGCCGATCCTGCGGCGCCAGGATGGGCAGCGGCTTGACCGGCGCACCGCCCACCGTTGGGTTCGCGCCATCGGCAAACGTGCCGGGCTCGGTCACGTCCATCCGCACATGCTGCGCGCGGGGTTCATCATGGCCGCGCTCGACGCCGGCGTACCGCTCCGCGACGTACAGCTCGCCGCCCGTCACGCCGACCCGCGAACCACGACCATCTATGACCGACGGCGCGAGAACTTCGACCGCCACGCCGCATATGTCGTCGTCGCGTTCGTCGCCGGCGGCTGACCGACGCCCGCATCGCCTCGAGCGGCACGTCTGGGACGGTCATCGAGTCGCGCTCCGCCCCGCCCTACGGTTGGACGACGAAGTCGTCGAGGCTGGCAAAGGCGATCCAGGAGCGGTGATGGCGAGGCTGATCTACGCGTCGAACATGTCCCTCGACGGCTGCACCGAGGACGAACGTGGCGCCTTCGACTGGGCTCCGCCGGACGAGGGGGTGTTCGCGTTTATCACCGAGCTCATGCGGTCCGCGGGCACGTACCTCTACGGGCGGCGCATGTACGAGACGATGGCCGTCTGGGAGACCGACCCGTGCCTGGCCGCGCAGTCGGCCCTCATGGCCGACTACGCGGATGTGTGGCAGGCGGCGGACAAGGTCGTCTACTCCTCGACCCTGGCCGCGCCGTCCACCGCTCACACTCGGGTCGAACGCCACTTCGACGCCAGCGCGGTACACGACCTGAAGGCCGCCGCCAGTACGGATCTCCTTGTGGGTGGCCCGAACCTCGCAGCACAGGCTCTCGTGGCCGGGCTGGTCGACGAGCTCCAACTGTTCGTCTGGCCAGTCGTCCTCGGTGGGCGCAAGGCCGCACTGCCGACCGACATGCGCGCCGAGCTCGAGCTCCTCGACGAGCACCGATTCAGCAACGGCGTCGTACAGCTCCGCTACCGCCTTGTGTGACGAGGGAGAGAATCGCGGCGTCGAGCAGTGCCCCCATCACGCCGGCTGCGAGGGCACCACTTCGGCCACTCGCCTGGCGATCGCACGCCGCGTGTTACGGGGTGCTTGTTCTGATCCCCGCGCAGTCGGCGGCGCGCAACCCGAGCCGTCGTTCCGTCGCGCATCGCGTCAGGCAGCGCCACGGGCCCGAGAGCGTGCTACTGCGCCGCCGAGCCGGCGTTAGGGGCTTTGTTGGGGCTCGGTGAGGTCGAGCGAAAGGACGGGTTCAACACCTGAGAACGCGCCCGTCCGACGGAACACGGCTGACAGGTAGAGCAACAGAGCGATCTCGTTCTCGGGGTGGGCTGTCACGACCACCGATCGGCACATCGGCTGACTGCGGCTGATTGCAGCGACCACCGCGTCCAGAAGCATCCGTCCTAGTCCCTCTCCCTGT
>JBBQYZ010000601.1:0-2882 GCA_038208205.1 Gemmatimonadales bacterium
GACCGAGAATCACCATGAGCAAGCCGAATGTGGCGACGCCCTCCGAGAACCACAGCGCTCCCGACGACCGCACATGCGTCGACACGTGGACCGCGGGCAGCTCGAACATGACATTGGCGGCCATCGCACCCACACAGCCGCCCGCGACCTGGCAAACCACATAAACGCCGGAATCGCGGGTCGACATGCCACCCAGGATCCGGTCGGCCATGGTGACCACCGGGTTGAAGTGCGCGCCCGAGATCGGTCCGAGGGCAAGGATCAACGCGACGAGCGCGGCGCCGGTCGCCGTGGAGTTCTCGAACAGCTGCTGTCCGATGTTGCCCGGCGACAGTCGCTGGGCGGCGATGCCCGAGCCGACGACGACGGCAACCAGAAACGCGGTGCCGACCGCTTCCGCGCTCGCGCGTCGGACCAACTCTCGATCGACCACTGCTCAGCAGCAACGCGCCGACGATTGGGGTGCGCTCTCGCAACAGAGGGCGTCGCCGTCAGGTGCGACCGTGCGGAGATCACCCGGTGCCATCTCGACATCGCCGAGCACCGTATAGACCTCCCACGGCTCACCGTCGGGGGCATCGACCCAGACCTTGTCCTGCACCGCATAGCAACACGACACCTTGTCTTCGGTGGCGGTGGCAAGGCCTTCGGCTGACAAGCGCGCTCGTGCGGCGGCGACCTCGTCGGTCGACTCGACTTCCACACCGAGGTGATTGAGCGTGCCCGGCTCTCCCAGGCCCTCGATCAAGACGAGCTTCAATGGCGGCTCATCGATCGCGAAGTTCGCGTAGCCCGGGCGCAACTTCGCCGGCGTGGCATGGAACAACTTTGAATAGAACTCGATCGCCTGGTCGAGATCCGAGACGTTCAACGCCAGTTGCACGCGCGCCATAGCAGACTCCTCTGGTAGATTCGCTCTCGTCGATGTATCGAGTATCGCGAATGTATCGACGTTTGTCAATCCATGGAGGGACCATGGCGAAGCGTCCAGCTGCAGTGATCGAACCCACCGTCGACACCTGCTGCGCATCCGTGCTCTCCGCGCCGCTCGACGAGACTCAGGCCCGAGACCTGGCCCGTGCCTTCGCCGCGCTCGCCGACCCGGTACGACTCCGCCTCCTCAGCCTCATCGCAGAAGCCGGCGAAGTGTGCTCGTGCGACCTCCTCGAAGCCCTCGGCAAAGCACAACCGACCATCTCGCATCACACCAAAATCCTCGCCGAAGCCCAACTCATTACCGGCGACAAACGAGGCCGATGGGTCTGGTGGCGGGTCGAACACGACCGACTCGCCGAACTCCGAAACACACTCAGCCCCTAAACAGCGGCCCCGACGGATCGCCCGGAATGCGGGTGCTAATGAGCGGGCACCACGGGTCTCCGACGACGTATCAGCGCCTCACGGGCGAGGTGAGGTCTTTACCCGTGAACTTTCCCGTGGGAGAGGCGAAGCGCGTGTAGGCCCACGACGCCGGAGTGGGTCAGCATATGTTGACGACAAGACCTTGTCAGCTTATGCTGACGGCGTGGCGAGCGCGGTGGACTTGGCGAAGGGCGCGTCGAGCAAGGATCCGAGCGTTGGGCTGCGTGCGGTGGGCGCATTGCGCAAGTTGTTGGAGCGCCTGGAGGTCCTGCAGGTCGACAATGCGCGGACGCACGGCTGGTCGTGGCAGGAGATCGCACAGTGTCTGGGTGTGACGAAGCAGACCGTGCACCGTAAGCACGCGCGCCGCCGTCGGACACGGTGATGTTTGTACGCTTCTATGTTGAGGCTCGTCAGGTGGTTGTGGACGCGCAGTTCGAAGCGCGTCGGCTCCATCATGAGTGGATCGGCTGTGAGCATTTCCTGCTCGCGTTGACGCGGCGACCGTCGGACGTTGGTGAACTATTTACGCACTACGGGATCACGAGTGCCGCGGCGGACGAAGCGATCGCCGAGAACGTCGGGCCGATGGTCTCGGATTCGGATGCGCTTGCCGCGATTGGCATCAATCTCGATGACGTGCGTGCGCATATCGAGGCGGCGTTTGGGCCGGGAGCGCTCGAGCCAGCGATGGTCACGAAACGCAGGTGGCCGCGTCGCGGTCGGTCAGAGCGTCGCGGCGCATGTCGTGCGATGGGGGTCTCGACCGGGGCGATGCCCTTCTCTCCGAGGGCCAAACGCTGTCTCGAGCTTGCGGCGATCGCCGCGGCGCCGGGTCTAGGACGGCCGACTCATCTCGCGGACGCGCTTGCCGCTCATTCCGACACGGTCGCGGGTCAGGTTTTGGGCGGTCTGGGGGTCGACGTCGCTCGGTTGCGAGTCGACCTCGCGCGTCTGCACGGTTAGTAGTCGGTCGCGCGCGTGTCGGGGCCGGCGACGACTACGCCATTCACGGCAGTCACGGTCGAGCTCTCCGTTCATCGCATGCACCAAGCAGCGTGATAGCGGCGGCGAGTTGGCCGACGCTGGGCACACCCTCTATGCCTTGCTCGGTCAGGTAACGCCGACACGAGAGGCCGATCGCGCCAACCGGGTCGCGAAATGGGTCGTGTCCATTTACCAGCACTGTGGGCGAACCACGAAATGCAAGCTGCACAGCATCATCGTCAGACCGCACGCATTCCAAGGCAACTGTGACATCGTCTCTGCCGACGTTGGCGAGCGCGGCGCGCGCTCGCTGTTCGGCGAGCTGCCAATGCGGGCAGTCCGACACATACAGGACCCGCACGTCGACACTGCGCGCCTCTGACGTCACCGCTAGATCCAATCCGGACCGATGCGTTCGCATGAAGCGAGGTGCTCCGCCCGTTCGTCAGCGAGTTGACGTCCCTGAGCGATGACGCGGCGAACCCGTCGATCTGCGATCCGATACACGACATGGCGCCCCGAACGCTGCGAGG
>JBBQYZ010000602.1:0-2870 GCA_038208205.1 Gemmatimonadales bacterium
GCTATGGCCCGGGGGCGGTAATTCAAGTCGGCGTGGATCCCGATCCCGTCTGCGCCAGGAAGGTGCGCGCTGCGGCGAGGACGCGCTCGCGCACCTCGTCCAGCGTGCCCGTGATCAACGCACCGGCTGCCTTGGCGTGCCCGCCGCCACCGAACTGTCGCGCGAAGGAGTTCACGTCCACCGCGCCGGTGCTCCGGAAGGATACCTTCACCTGCTTGTGTCCGAGATCGCGAAAGAATATCGCCAGGCGGGTGCCGGCGATCGAGCGCGGGTGCTCGGCGAGTCCGTCCAGCTCCTCGGCGAGCACGTTGTAGCGCTCCAACGAGCCCGCGGAGAGAGCGATCCAGGAGAGGCCGTGCTCCACGTCGACGTCCAGCGTGGTCAGCGCATCCCGAAGGAGATGGAGGCGTCCCAGAGATACCGATGCGTAGATGCGCCGATACATCTCTTCGGGATCGACCCCCGCCGCAAGCAGCTGCGCGGCGATCGCCTGACAGCGCGGCGAGGTGTTGCTGAACCGGAACCCACCCGTATCTGTGAGGATCGCCGTGTACAGCGCGCGTGCGATGGCAGGGGTAAGATCCAGGTCGAGCACGCAGGCGAGGTCGAAGACCAGCTCTCCCGTGGCGCAGGCGGTGATATCAGCGAGCAGCATGTCACCCGGCGGCTCGGCGGCCGGCACGTGATGGTCGATCACCAACCGGGGGACGCGCAGCGCGCGAACGGCGTCGGCGAGCGTGCCGAGCCGCTTGACGTCGCTGATATCGAGGACGACGAGGAGGTCGGCGCCGGAGAGCGCTCGCACCCCGTCACGGCTGGCATCCGTGACTCCGTCGAGGAGGAACTCGAACATCGTGGGCCACGGAGTCGGATTCACGATCCGCACGTGCAGGCCGCGCTGCGACAGGAGCAGGGCCAGCGCCGCCTGGGAGCCGCATCCGTCACCGTCGGCATTGATGTGCGTGGACAGCACGGCGGTGAGACGCGGCCGGAGCTCGGCGGCCATGCGCTCGATGGCCGCGCGACGATCGGGGGGAATCGCGAGCAGATCGACCAGCCGTGGGGACATGGCTCCTCAAAGCGAAGCGGCGCCCAACGCGGGCGCAGCTCCAAAGATAACCATCCCGCCCGTCAGTCTCCGACCGCCGGGGCGAGCGCTCCCTCTCGCCGCCCAACCAGCGAATGCGCCTTTCCGTAGGCGAAGTAGATCACCAGACCGATCGCCATCCACACGATGAGCCGGATCCAGGTGTCGGGAGGCAGCGCGTACATCATGTAGCCGCAGATCGCGATGCCGAGTATCGGCACGAGCGGAACGAGAGGCGTACGAAAGGGGCGCGGCAGCTCCGGGCTGCGGTACCGGAGGACGATGATCCCGCCGCAGACGATCACGAAGGCGAGCAGGGTCCCGATCGACACCAGCTCGCCGAGCAGACCGATCGGAAAGAGTCCCGCGACGACCGCCGCGACGACGCCGGTGACGATCGTGGTGATGTAGGGCGTCTGAAAGCGGGGGTGCACCTTGCCGAATACCGGCGGCAGTAGTCCGTCGCGCGACATCGAGAAGAAGATGCGCGGCTGTCCCATGAGCATCACCAGCACCACCGACGCCAGCCCGGCGATCGCGCCGATGTTGATGAAGTACGTGAGCCACCTGAGGCTCGGACCGGCGGCGTTGATCGCGACGAATACCGGGTGAGGCACATTGAGCTGCGTGTAGGGCACCAGTCCGGTCATCACCAGCGCCATTAAGATGTAGAGGATCGTGCAGACACCAAGCGATGCCAGGATGCCGATCGGCATGTCTCGCTGCGGATTCCTGGCCTCCTGCGCCGTCGTGGACACGGCATCGAAGCCGATGTAGGCGAAGAAGACGACCGCGGCACCGCGCACGATGCCACTCAAGCCGTACCGACCAGTCTCGCCGGTGTTGGGCGGGATGAACGGATGCCAGTTGGCCGAGTCCACGTACATGAACCCGAAGACGATCACCAGGAGGACGATCGCGACCTTGACGAACACGATCACGTTGTTGAAGCGCGCGGATTCCTTGATGCCGATCACGAGGAGAGTGGTCATCAGGGCGATCAGCACGATCGCAGGCAGGTTGACGATGCTGCCCGCGTTGCGCACGATGTGGTGCGTTCCCTCCACCGCGAGCGGCGCGGTGGTCAACGACGCCGGGAGGGTGATGCCCAGCTCGTTCATGAACGCCGTGAAGTAGCCGGACCAGCCCACCGCCACCGTGGCGGCCCCGAAGAGATACTCGAGGATGAGGTCCCATCCGATGATCCACGCAATGAGCTCACCCAACGTGGCGTATCCGTACGTGTACGCGCTGCCGGCGATCGGAATCATCGCGGCGAACTCGGCGTAACAGAGCCCGGCGAACAGACAGCCGAAGCCGGCCACCACGAACGACAGGACGATCGCGGGACCGGCGAATTGCGCCGCCGCCGTTCCCGTCAGCACGAATATCCCGGCGCCGATGATCGCACCGATCCCGAGCATTGTCAGGTTGGTCGCCGTGAGCGCGCGCCTGAGTGTGTCGTGTCCCTGGGCGCTCGCCTCGGCCTGCAGCACTCCAAGGCTCTTGATCGCAAACAAGCTCATGCGAAGCTCCGTCAGTCGTCGTGGAAAAGCAGGCAGGGAGGCGCCGGTGGGGCTGGCCGAGCTAGGATCCTCGGGGGAGAGGGGTTTGTCAAGGAGAGCAGCTGTCTTGAGAGCAGCTGTCTTGAGAGCAGCTGTCTTGAGAGCAGGTGTCTTGAGAGCAGGTGTCAGGTGTCGGGTGTCAGGTGTCGGGGAGTGCACAGAACAAAGAACAGGCGTGGGGCGGATAGAGGCGGCGCGGAGGGGTCATCACAGGGCCC
>JBBQYZ010000603.1:0-2867 GCA_038208205.1 Gemmatimonadales bacterium
GTGCCGACTCCACCGCCGCGCAGGCCTGCTTCACCTTGTTCTCGTAGCCCGCGTAGGTGTGCACCACGAACCAGTCGCCGGGCCGGTCGTACGGGCTCAGCTCGCGCGGTGCGGCGTCGAGGTCGTCGTCGTCCTCCAACACCGTGAGCAGCTCGGCGTCGGCGAGCTCGACCGCGCCGGCCGGTTCCACGACCTCCACGATCTCGACGATCTCCTCGCCGTCGTCGCCGGTGCCGTCGACCAGCAGGATGTCGATCTCCAGCTCGTCGTCGGTCGGCGCGGAGACGGTGGCCCAGTCGGGCAGCGCGTCGTCCGCGGACGGCGCGTCCGTGGCCTCGGCCGCGGGCGCGTCGGTGGGATCGTCTGCGGGCGCAATGCTCGCGGAAGGGTTATCCGTTGATGTCTCGAAGTCGTCCATGACCGTCAGTCGAAGAGGAAGAGCACGAACTTCGACGATACGTAGTCGAAGCCGAAGATGAGCGCCGTCATCACGATCACCGCGATGAGCACGATGATCGTGGAGTTGACGACTTCCTTGCGGGTCGGCCAGGCGACCTTGCGCAGTTCGCCCTTGACCTCTGAGAAGTACTCCCGGGGGCCGACCTTGTCGCGCTGAACCGGCGCCGGGCGAGCCTGGCGCTGCTGAGGCTGGCCAGGCTTGTCCTGGCCCTGCTTCTGCATCATGCGCTTGGTCTGACGGTTCATCGACACGGCACAGCCGTCCTGTTCGTATTCACTGCAGGGCAGGAGGGACTCGAACCCGCAACCGCCGGTTTTGGAGACCGGTGCTCTACCAATTGAGCTACTGCCCTCCGGCCGATTTGGTCGGGGCCGAAACAGCGAGGATAGCAGCGGGTCGCAGTTCCTCTGGAGGCGGATCCCTAGGCGGCGACCGGCTCCGAGCGCCGGCGGCGATCCAGGTTCCACAGCGACACCAGCACGATCGACCCCACGAACCACGCGAAGACGGGCGGTTCCCGCAGCACGCCCAGGACCGATCCGGCATACGGGATCCGCAGCGCGACGCTCCCGATCACGTCGTCGGGCCGGGGCTGCCAGGGGTCGACGCTGGTGCGGTGGTCGCCACGGGTGACGTAGCCGTCGGCCGCCGTCCCACCGACGATGCGGTGGACCACCCGCAGCCCGGCGTGCGGATCGGCGGCGGGCACCTGATAGGCGATGATCTCACCCACGTGGTACGAGTCGTGCTCCCGCGTGATCACGAGATCGCCGTCTTCGAGGGTCGACTCCATCGAACGGCCCGACACCATCGCGTACGCGGCGGGCCCGCCCACGAGTTGCGGTCGGTAGAGGTTCCACCAGAACACCGCGAGCACCAACGTCAGCGCGATGTTGAGCGCGCGCAGCCACGCTCGCCGTGGCGAGCCCGGGCCGCGCGCGACAAGCACCCCTTTCCGCACCGACGCAGTGTCGTCGCACGCCCGTGGGGGGCGCAATTGTCAGCCGGCGACGGGCACTCCGCGTCGCCGCGACCGGGCGACGAGCATGGCGGTCGTGGCGGCTGCGGTCGCGGCGACGGCCGCGCCGCCGATGGCGCCCACGTACGCGAGCCGGCGACCGGAGAGGATCGAATGCACCGCTTTGCGCTCGCCCGCTTCTTCGATCGCGGCGAACGTCTGCGCGAGGAGCCCGGGGCTGGGCTCGAGGTAGCGGGTGCGCAAGAGCTGGAGCCCGCGCAACATGCGCCGGTACCGGGCAAGCTCGGCCTGGCAGCGCAGGCAGCTCTCGATGTGGCGCTGGACGGAGAGCTCGACCGCGGCCCCGTGCTCGACCGCGGACGGAAGCAGTTTGGCGACGTCGTCACATTGCATGGTCCCACCTACCGTCGTTCTTGCCGTCGTGCTTGGACTCGTCTTCGTAGAGCAGATCGCGGAGTCGTTTCCGACCGCGATGGAGGCGAACTTTGGCTGCCGGCACCGAGATGCCGAGCTCGGTGGCGATCTCCTCGTGCGACAAACCGTAAACGTCTTTCAGCACGACGAGGACGCGCAGCTTGGGCGGCAGCTCGTCGAGACCGACCGACAGGCGCTCGAGCAGCGCGGCCGACTCCGCCGCTTCCTCGGGCTGGACGCCGGGCCGCAGTTCCACCGGATCTTCGAGCATCGCGTCGAGCGACTCGGCGCGATGACGCCGGCGTCGCTTGACGACGGTGTACGCCGTGTTCGCGGTGATGCGGTACATCCACGTGCTGAACTGCGCGTCGCCGCGAAACTGCGACAAGCCCTTCCAGGCACGGAGATACGACTCCTGCACCACGTCGCGTGCATCCTCCTCGTGGGCCGTGAGGCGCAAGGCGAGCGTGTAGGTATCGACGTAGGTCCGCCGGACCAATTCGTCGAACGCCGGCCGGTCGCCCTCGCGGGCGGCCGAAACCAGGCGGGCAAGCTCGTCTCGTTGTCGCGGCTGTTCGTGCGTGGTCATGTCAGACTCACGCCGCTGCCCACGGGTTACGCGACCCGAGGAAACCCAATGTTCAGCGGGTTTCCCGGTGGAGGGTGTGCCTACGGTCGAACCGGCAGTACTTCTTCATCTCGATCCGCTCACGGTTGTTGGTCTTGTTCTTGACCGTGATGTAGTTCCGCCGCTTGCAGTCCTCGCAGGCCAGCGTCACCTTCACTCGCTTGTCACTTGCCATCTCTCGTTCTCTCCCGATCTTGGCGTGGTAGCGGTGGCGGGACTCGAACCCGCGACAACGCGATTATGAGCCGCGTGCTCTGACCAACTGAGCTACACCGCCATTGCTGGTGCGAGCCCCCTTACGGACTTGAACCGTAGACCCCTTCCTTACCATGGAAGTGCTCTACCAACTGAGCTAAGGGGGCGGGACGGGCAAGGTTAGCAACCCC
>JBBQYZ010000604.1:0-2866 GCA_038208205.1 Gemmatimonadales bacterium
ACGAGCACGAAGGCGAGCCACGCCATGAACACCATGGGGTAGATGCGCTCCGTGGTGAGACCGAAGTACTGCACGTATAGCCGCATGCGCAACGCCGCCGAGACGATCATGAGCGCCAGCAGCGCGACGATGGGCAGCGAGAGCATTGTGTGGATACGCACGTCACCGGGATCGGCCTTGAGCGCTGCGCGCGTCACGAGGAGCACGGGAAGCGCCAGCATGACTACCCAGACCATCTCGAAGAAGCCGTGTCGAGCGTACTGCGCCGCCGTCAGTCCAACCCGATCGTGGAGAAAGCGCTCGCCGCCGAAGAGCCAGCCCAGCTGCGCGACGACATAGAGCGCGAAGAGCACCGCCAAGGTGCCAAGCGCCGCGGTGACGTCCGACCGCGAAACGGCGACCGGAAGCCGTTCCGCCATCGGCGCCCCGACACCGCTCACGAGGGCCGCGCGCGACCAGCCGGCCGAGAGCCAGGTGAAGAGGCCAATGAGGATCATGTGAGAAATCGCCTCGCCGACGTCGATCTTTGGGAGCCTCACGAAGGTCGCGAACACCGGATCGGCGGCAGAGAGCAGTCCCCCGAACACGAGGGCCAGGGCCGCGGTGATGAGCGCGGCGCGGACTCCCGCAGTGATGCGGCTGCGCATCTCCGGCTGGGCGGAGGCGCCGCCGAGGGCTGGCCGGAGCAGCGGCGCCACACCGGCCGCGACCGCGCCGAGGACGCGCGCCGTGGCGACGAGCAGATCGCGCAGCCGCGCCGTGAAGATGGCACGCGTCGCATCGTCCACCGAGATCGCCGCGAGGACGAGAGCGCCGAGCACCGCGGCGAAGTCGGCGAGTTGAAGGAGCTCGGCATCGCGCCACGCCATGCCGGCCGCCGCGAGCACCGGGACCGCGAGCCATCCGCTGGTCTCGGCCGAGACCCGCCACTCGCTGCGCCAGAGCAGTGAGACCGCGGTGGTGACCGCCAGGACCATCCAGAGCAGGAACCCAAGACCGGTCAGTCCGGGCCGCAGCAGCACGTCGGCGGCGACGCCGAGCAGTGCCGCCTTGATGATGATGGCGCGCGCCAGTGGCCGCGACGCGGTCGGGCGCGCGCGCGTCGGCAGTGGCGAGCCGTCTCCCGCCGGGTTGGTCGGCCCGATGGGGCCAGTCGTCGAGATAGTCATGGCAAGTACTTTACAACGCAAAGTACAACCGCGCAACATCGCGTTTCGCTTCGCCGCGATGCGGCGTGGCGCGGTAGAGGGAAGTGACGGCGCCAATTAGATTTACCGCATGTCTCATCGCCGTCCCGTCCGACCCCGCCGTCATCGTCCATGAAAGTCGGATTCATCACCCTCGGCTGCGACAAGAACACCGTGGACAGCGAGCGATTCCTGGCGCAGCTCGCGGACCGAGGAGCGGAGTTCACGCACGACCTCGAGAACGCGCAGGTCATCGTCATCAACACCTGCGGCTTCATCGACGCGGCGAAGAAGGAGTCCCTCGACGCCATCATCCAGGCCGGGGAGCTGAAGCAGTCGGGACGCTGCCAGGCGGTGGTCGCCGTTGGGTGCATGGTGCAGCGGCACAAGCGCGAGCTGGAAGAGGCGCTCCCCGAGGTCGATCTCTTCCTCGGCTCCTCCGAGATGGACCGCCTGCTGCCCGAGCTCGAGGCGCGCGGACTGATCGACGACGTACCCGTGGTGCACCCTGGCGTTCGCCTCTTCACCGGCGATGTGCCGCACATCCGGTACCTCAAGGTGAGCGAGGGGTGCGACCACGGCTGCGCCTTCTGCGCCATCCCTCTCATGCGCGGGAAGCACCGCTCCTTCGCGCTCGACGAGGTGATCCGAGAGGCGCAGCTCCTCGAGGCGCAGGGCGCGCGCGAGATCAACCTCGTGGCGCAGGACCTCGCGCACTACGGGCGCGACAGGCGCGACGGCTTCACCCTCCCCGAGCTGCTCGAGGCGCTCGTGGGAGAGACGTCGATCCCCTGGCTGCGCATGTTGTACCTGTACAGCTCGGGCATCACTCCGCGATTGCTGGAGGTGATGGCGCGCGAGCCGCGCGTGCTGCCCTACCTCGACATGCCGATGCAGCATGCCTCTGACGCCGTGCTCGCGCGCATGCGACGCCCCGAGCGGCAGCGCACGATTCGCGACCGGGTCGCGAAGCTGCGGGAGGCGGTGCCGGATCTCGCGATCCGCACCACCTGCATCGTCGGGTTTCCCGGAGAGACGGACGACGACTTCGCGCAGCTGATGCGCTTCGTCGAGGAAACGCAGTTCGAGCGCGTCGGTGCTTTCACCTACTCGCCGCAGGAGGGAACGCGCGCCGCCGAGATGATGGACGATGTGCCCGAGTCGGTGAAGCGGCAGCGGCTGGAGCGCCTGATGGAGCTGCAGCGCCAGATCACGTCGGAGCGCTACGAGCGCTTCGTGGGACGGTCCGCGCGGGCGATGATCGACCGCGTCGTGGACGGCGAGGCGCAGGCCCGCACGGTATGGCAGGCGGACGACGTCGACGGCATCGCGTACGTGCACGGCGCCGAACGACTCGCGCCAGGCACGATCATCGACACCGTGATCGAGGGCATCGAGGACGACGTGGACTTCCGAGCCACGCTGCTGCGGGTGGTGGACGCTGCTCCGGTCTCCCTCCCTCCGTCCCGCTCGCGCGCGCTGCCGATGCTGAGCACCACGATCGGGAGCTTCGGGCGGTGAGCGCGATGAGCGTCGCCATCGCGGTGCCAGGAGTGATGCGCGACACGACGCGTTCGCGCGAGCTGATGGCCCGCGCCCGAGAGCTGTTCCCCGGCGGGGTGAACTCGCCGGTGCGGGCGTTCGGCGGGGTGGGCGGCGAGCCGTTCGTCGTGGCGCGC
>JBBQYZ010000605.1:0-2866 GCA_038208205.1 Gemmatimonadales bacterium
CGATGAGTTCGAGGTCGGTCCGGTCATCGGTCTGCCCGCGGGCACTGATGGCGACGTCTGTCATGCAATCCGGCGAGTTGGACGCCGATCGGGGCCCGATGTTAAGGGGCCGTGCCCGTGGCGCGCGCTTCGGCTAAGATAGCCCATCACCCGCCCACACCAACGGCCCATGACCAACGCTCCCCTCCGCATCGCGCATCGCGGGATGCCCCGACTCGCGCGGGAAAACACCCTGCCCGCCTTCGCCCTGGCGCTCGACCATGGCGCGGAGGGTATCGAGCTCGACGTCCATGCGACGAGCGATGGGGTCGTCGTCGTCCACCACGATGCTACGCTCCGCGACGGGACGGCGATCGCCACGCTCACCCACTCCGAACTCGCACGCGGCGCGCGCGATGCCGGATTCGAGCTCCCGGCTCTCGACGAGGTGTTCGCTCTCGTCGGAGCGCGCGCGACGCTGTTCGTGGAGATCAAGGGGGCGGGAATAGAGGCGCTCGTAGCGCGGTCGCTGGCGTCCCACGGGGGGAGGTACGCCGTCCACGGTTTCGACCACTCGATGATCGCGCGGCTGCACCACCTGGCGCCGCACACGCGTCTCGGCATCCTGTTCGAGGACGACGCGAGCACCGTCGTTGCCGCGATGCGCGAGACGGGCGCGCTGGACGTCTGGCCGCACTACTCGCTCGTCGACGATACACTCGTCGACGCTGTCCACCGCGGCGGCGGGCGCGTGATTCCGTGGACCGTCAACGATGCTGGCGTCGCGCGCTCGCTGGCGGCGATGGGGGTCGATGCTCTGTGCGGAGACGACGTGCGCATCTTCGGCGAGCGTCGCGCTCTGGCCGCGAGGGATGAGCCGGAGTAGCTTCTCGACGCCGCACCCGATCACTTTCCTCCCTCCTCACAGGACCGCACGCCCGATGCGTCTACCGTTCATCGTGCTGGCCGCGGGCCTCGTCGCCTGCGCTGGTCAGCCGACCGCAACACGGGCTCCGGCCCCGAGTCCAGCCCGCTCGGCAGCGACCGACAGTGCCACGCGACCCGGGGCCATGCTCGGCGCCACTTCCCTGCCAAACGCCGACCCATTCCCGAGCACGTACCGCCCATTCCCCTCACGACCGACGCTGATCCGCAACGCGACGGTGCTGACGGCGGCGGGCCCGGTGCTGCGAGGCGCCAGCGTGCTGCTTCGCGACGGCAAGATCGTGGAGGTCGGCACGAACGTCACGACGCCCACTGACGCGCTCGTGGTGGACGGCACGGGGAAATACGTCACCCCGGGCATCATCGACACGCATTCGCACATCGGCGCGGGAGGCGCGCCCGGGGAACAGGGCACCCAGACCAACGACGTCAACGAGGCGACGGCTCCAGTCACGGCACACGTGTGGGTCGAGCATTCGGTGTGGCCGCAGGATCCGCAGTTCCCGCGCACGCTGGCCGGAGGGGTGACGACGATCCAGGTCCTTCCCGGATCGGCCAATCTGATCGGCGGCCGCAGCGCGGTGCTGAAGGTGGTGCCGTCGCGCACCGTGCAGGGGATGAAATTTCCCGGGGCCAAATACGGTCTGAAGATGGCGTGCGGCGAGAACCCGAAGCGCGTCTACCAGCAGCGCGGCCCCTCCACCAGGATGGGCAACGTCGCAGGCTACCGCGCGGCGTGGATACAGGCGGAGGGATACCGTCGACGCTGGGACAAGTGGAACGGCAATCACCAGGGTGACCCGCCGGTGCGCGACCTCGGGCTCGAGACGCTCGCGGAAGTGCTGCGGGGAAACATCCTGGTGCACAATCATTGCTATCGCGCCGACGAGATGGCGCAAATGATCGACATCGCGCGCGAGTTCGGCTACAAGATCCGCTCGTTCCATCACGGGGTCGAGGCCTACAAGATCGCCGACCTCCTGGCGCGCGACTCGATCTCGGCGTCGGTCTGGTCGGATTGGGGCGCGTTCAAGATGGAAGCGAACGACGCGGTGCGCGCCAACCTGCCGTTCCTCTGGAAGGCAGGGGTGATCGCCATCACGCACTCCGATGACGCCTCGGGCGAACAGCGTCTGAATCAGGAGACAGCGAAGTCGATCGCCGAGGGCAAGCTGCTGGGGATCGACGTCTCCGACGACGAGGCCATCAAGTGGATCACGATCAATGCGGCGTGGGCGCTGGGGCTCCAGGACCGCACCGGCTCCCTCGAGGTCGGTAAGAGCGCCGACGTGGTGCTCTGGTCGAGCAATCCGTTCAGCGTGTACTCGCGCGCGGAAAAGGTCTGGATCGACGGTGCGATGCTGTTCGATCGGTCCGACCCCGCGAACAGATGGCGCACGGACTTCGAGCTCGGCTACGTACCGGAACAGGGAGGAAGGAACTGATGCGCAGCCATCTCGTGGTCCCCGTGCTCGCCGTGCTCGCCGCTCCCCTTCCGGCGCAGACGCTCGCGATCACCGGCGGGCGGGTCTTTCCGGTCAGCGGGCCGGTCATCGAGAACGGAACGGTGTTGATCCGCGACGGCAAGATCGTCGCGGTCGGCAGTGGCATCAGCATTCCAGCCGACGCGCGCCGCATCGATGCGACTGGACGCTGGGTAACTCCGGGGCTCGTGAACGCTGCGACATCGATCGGGTTGCAGGAGGTCGGCGCCGTGCCCTCGACGGTGGAGTCGACGCCGCGCACGACACTGCAGCAGCAGCACGGCGTGTCGGCGTCGTACAATGTCTGGGAGGGGTTCAATCCCGCCTCGGTGCTTCTGCCGGCGGCGCGAAAGGCCGGCATCACCACGGCGGCCGTCCTGCCCAGTGGCGGATTGATCTCCGGCCGCGGCGCGGTGATGCATTTCGTGATCGGGGGCGGGCTGACCGAGATGTTGATG
>JBBQYZ010000606.1:0-2853 GCA_038208205.1 Gemmatimonadales bacterium
GGCGCATCGCCGAGGACCTTTGCGCCCGCCTCGGCGTGCTGCTCGACCTGGGCCTCGGGTACCTCACGCTGGTGCGCAGCACCCCGACGCTCTGGCCCGGCGAGCTGCAGCGGCTGCGGCTCGCGACGCAGGTGCGCTCGAGCCTCTTCGGGGTGGTGTACGTGCTCGACGAGCCATCGGCGGGGCTGCACCCGGCGGATACGGAGGCGCTGCTGACGGCCCTCGACCGTTTGAAGGCGTCGGGGAACTCGCTATTCGTCGTCGAGCACGACCTCGACGTCATCCGCCGTGCCGACTGGATCGTGGATGTGGGCCCCGCCGCCGGAGAGGCCGGAGGCGAGATCCTCTACAGCGGACCACCAGCCGGTCTCGAACAGGTCAAGACGTCGCAGACAGGACGGCACCTGTTCGGACGACGGGCGCGGTCGACGCGCGCGCCACGGGCGCCGAAAGGGTGGCTGCGTCTGGCGGGAGTGACGCGAAACAATCTGCACGAGCTGGACGTCGAGATCCCGCTCGGTGTCTTCACGACCTTCACGGGAGTGTCAGGCTCGGGGAAGTCGAGCCTCGTGAGCCAGGCGCTGGTGGAGCTCGTGGCGAAGGCGCTCGGACACGACACGAGGTCGGACGCGGACGACGACGAGGAGACGCAGGACCGTCCCGCGACGCTCGGCGGGCGCATCATCGGCGGCATGGACCAGATCAAGCGACTCGTCCAGGTGGACCAGAAACCAATCGGGCGGACGCCACGCTCCAATCTCGCGACCTACACCGGCCTGTTCGACCACGTGCGCAGACTGTTCGCCTCCACGAAAGCGGCACGCGCGCGCCACTACGATGCGGGCCGGTTCTCGTTCAATGTGGCGAAGGGGCGCTGCGAGAACTGCGAGGGCGAGGGATTCGTGTGCGTGGAGCTGCTGTTCCTGGCGAGCGTGTACAGCCCGTGCCCCGCATGTCATGGCGCGCGGTACAATGCCAAGACGTTGGAGATCACGTTCCGGGACGCCAGCATCGCGGACGTGCTGCGGATGACCGTGGACGCGGCCTGGGAGTTCTTCGCCGGCGAACCGGCCGTTCACCGATCGCTGACCGTGTTGCGCGAGGTGGGGCTGGGATACCTGCGGCTCGGCCAGGCCGCCACCGAGCTGTCCGGCGGTGAAGCGCAGCGCATCAAGCTCGCAACGGAGCTGCAGCGCACGCAGCGGGGCAACACGCTGTATGTGCTCGATGAGCCCACCACGGGACTGCATCCCTCGGACGTGGAGAAGCTCCTCGCGCAGCTGGACGGGCTCGTGGCCGCGGGCAACACGGTCGTCGCCGTGGAGCACGAGATGCACGTGATCGCGGGCAGCGATCATGTGATCGACATTGGTCCCGGCGCGGGCGACGAAGGTGGTCGTGTCGTGGCGCGGGGCACACCAGCCGACGTGGCACGAGCGATCGGTAGCCGCACGGCGCCCTACCTGGCGCGCTTTCTCGCCTGACGGGCCGACCCCGACACAGCGCGTCAACGCTGGCCCGACAACGCTCAGGGCCTCTTGGGATTGCCGCTCGTGCGCCGCACATCGCGCACTCCCGTCCGTCGCAACGAGAACGCCCCGGCTGATCGCCGGGGCGTTCTGCTTGTCGTCGTCGCCGAGTCGTGGCCAAGCCAGTTCCGGTGCCGGGCTATCTTGTGTCTCCCTGTGGGCCCATGTCGTTCTCAGTTCCGGACTCCCCATCATGAAGCTCTGGCTCGACGCCGACGCGGCCCCGCGCGAGGTGAAGGAGGTCTGCCTCCGAGCGTCCGACCGATTGAAGCTCGAGACGATTCTCGTGGCGAACCAACGTCTTCAGCTCCCACCCGGTTATCCGCACGTCTCGGCCGTTCGCGTCGACGGCGGGCCCGACGTGGCGGATCGATACATCGCCGAGCACGCGGCACCGGGCGACGTGGCCGTCACGGCCGACATTCCCCTCGCGGCGCTGCTGGTGCCCAACGGCGTCGTGGTGATCGACCCGCGCGGCGAGGAATACACGACCGAGAGCATCGGCGAACGGCTCTCGGTCCGGAACTTCATGGACGGGCTGCGCGGCGCCGGCGTCGAAACCGGCGGGCACGCGGCGTACGGGGCGCGCGAGAAGCAGGCGTTCGCCAACTCGCTGGATCGTCTGCTGACGCGAGCGCTCCGGCAGCGCTGACTCCTGACACGTGTACCCCCGGGAACGGTACCGACGGCGGCACCATCAGACGGCTGATGGCTCGACCGTCGCGGCCGACGCCGGGGCAGCGCGACACCAGGTAAAACAGACCGGGCGCATCGAACATTCGATGCGCCCGGCGTGACCCGAGGTCTTGGCGCGCGCCAAGCAGCCGGCGCGCGTCACCTGCGACTATGCCCGGTAGTTCGGATCGCCGGGACGACCGGTCGTCGTCGTGGTGTCGCGGAATCCGGCGTCGCGGTGCACGACCGTGTCCTTCGGCTGCCGCTTCATCAGGCCGAGCAGGCCGAGGAGGCCAAGGAGGCCCCAGGGGAACCCGCCCCGATCCTCGGTCCGGGTACGCATGGTGTCGGTCATCGTGGACATCGTGGTCGTCGACGTGGTCTGCGTCCCCGAGGCTCCCATGGCTGCGGCGTCCGTGCCCGTCGCTGTGCCGGCGCCCATCGTACCGCCAGTCGCGCTACCCGTGGTGCCCATGGTGCCGGTGGTTGTCTGCGCGCCGAGCGGAGCGGCCAGGGTGACGGCCATGCCCAGCATGATGAGAAGACGTCGCGTGCTGCGTGGCTGAGTGTTCATGTCTTTCCTCGCGTATGAGTAAGCTGCTCTGTGGCGTCCGCGTGTCACGTCGGGGCAGAAGGCGCATGAAGCGCG
>JBBQYZ010000607.1:0-2843 GCA_038208205.1 Gemmatimonadales bacterium
TCGTCGAGGTCACGCCGGGCGCGCGCTTCACGCACATGCTCGAGACCCTCTTCGGGCTGGCCCAGCAGGGGCACGTGAACGGCAAGGGGATGCCCGACCTGCTCCAGATGGCGATGCTCGGACGCGAGTTCTCCGATACCGTCCAGTTCCGATCGCCGCCGCCGGCCGCCCAGAAGGCTCTATTCGCCGTGCTCGCCCCGATGGCACACGCGCTCGGGTATCGCGGGACGTATCCTCAGCTCTCCCGCAGCATCGCGCCGCGCGGCGACACCACGCATGGTCACGTTGCGCCTGCCACTCGCGCGCCTCGCGCAGAACATCCGCCAGAGTGACCAAGTGGCCTCGTCGATGCCACCCTCGAAGGGCAGGTCGCGATGAGCCTCATAGTCGGCGAGCACAAGCTCGACCTATCGGGCCACGGCGCCGCCCACGACCTTCTGATCGGTCCCGCGCTCGTTGCTCTGGACCTAACCGCTCTCGCCGTCATCGCCCGCGACCGGATCGACCGCGAGACCTACGAGATACTCTCCCGACCGTGATCGGGTAGGCGATCTGGCCGCGGCTCAGCGGCTACCCCACGCGGCTGGTCGCGACACCACAGACCGTGCACAGCTTCACCCCCGAATCGTCGCCTGGGTGGCTGGCACCGTCTATTCGCCTGCGGTGCTACGCCTGCGGGACCATGTCAGTCGGATCCTGTACGGCGAGTCGTTCCAAACGCCGTATTCGCCCGGCCCCGTGAGGTCGAGACGCGCGTTAGATTAGGTGATCCCGCGAGCCGCGATGAGTCCTGCTGCGTCGGGCGGTCCTACTGTCGAACCCGTTACCGAGAAGGACCTCTGATGCGCAGCGTGACCTATTCGATGGGCGTCTCGCTTGACGGCTACATCGTCGGGCCGGACGGCGGTTTCGACTGGGCGTCGCCCGACGGTGAGGTCTTTCGCTCCCACATCGACGAGATTCGAGGGGTCGGCGTCCACCTGATGGGACGGCGGCTGTACGAGACGATGCTGTATTGGGAGACCGCCGACCAGGACTCGCTTGACGACGCGGAGCTTGAGTGGGCCGCGCTTTGGAAGCCACTCCCAAAGGTGGTGTTCGCCACGACGTTATCGGCGGTGGAGGGCAATGCCCGGCTGGCCTCCGGCGGCCTGGCGGAGGAGATCGAGCGGCTGCGGGCCGAGCCGGGGGAGGGTGACATCGCGATCGGCGGCGCGACGCTCGCCACCGAGGCGGCGGCGTTGGGTCTGATCGACGAGTACCGGCCGAGGGTCTACCCGGTGCTGGTTGGCGGTGGCATTCCGTACTTTCCGCAGCGCGAGCGCCGGGTGGATCTGGAACTCGTAGAGACCCGCACCTTCGACTCGAGGGTCGTCTACCTCCGCTACCGCGTGGCGCGCTAGCCGGCTCGTAGGCCGAGCAGCTTGAATCCCTGACGCACGAGCCCCCGCGGCTCGCCCGACGTGCGCTGCGGGCCCCGCATCGTTTCCTGTTAGTCTTGCTAACATGAACACCACGTCACGTGGTCCGTACCACATGGTCGCCCGCGCGGCCAATGTCGTTGCGACCGGCGAGCGGATCCTCGATGCGGCAGTCGAGGCGTTCTGGGAGCGGCCGACCGACCAGATCTCGCTTGACGACGTCGCTCGTCGTGCCGGCGTGTCCATGCAGACCGTGATCCGCCGGTTCGGCGGCAAGGAAGGCCTCTTTGCCGCCGCCGTTGAGCGGGAGTCGGAACGCGTTCGCCAGGAGCGCGATCCCGCGGCCGTGACGGACGCCGCCGGCGCGGTCGCCCAGCTCATCACGCACTACGAGGCGATGGGCGATCGCGTTCTTCGGATGCTCGCCGAGGAGACGAAGGTGCCGGGCCTGCGATCGATCGTCGACAGCGGCCGACGCGCCCACCGCGACTGGTGCGAGCGGGTATTCGCATCCGCGCTCGTCGGTCTGAGCAACGTGGATCGGCGTCGACGTGTCGCCCAGCTGGTCGCCGTGGGCGACGTCTATACCTGGAAGCTGCTCCGACGCGACGCCGGGCTGAGCCGGCGCCAAACCGAATTGGCGATGCTCGAGTTGCTCAAACCCCTACTGGAGGCACCGTGATGGCACGCATCCTGGCCTACACCTCGCCGGCCCGAGGCCACCTGTTTCCGCTGACCCCGATCCTCGTCGAGTTGCGGGGACGCGGTCACGACATCGCGTTGCGAACGCTCGCGTCGCAAGTGCCGCTGATGCGCGGTCTCGGCTTCGACGCCGCTCCGATCAATGAACGCATCGAAGCGGTCGACCACGACGACTGGAAGGGCTCGAACCCCCGAGCTGCGCTGAGGCTCGTGGTCGAGACCTTCGTCGCCCGGGCCCAACACGATGCGCCCGACCTCCGCCAGGCGATCGTCGACGAACGACCGGACCTCGTCATCGTTGACATCAACTGCTGGGGAGCGCTCGCCGCTGCCGAGGCGTGGGGCGGCAAGTGGGCGACGTTCTGTCCCTACCCGCTTCCGCTCAACTCGCGTGACGCGCCGGCCTACGGCCCCGGGTTCCCGCCCGCCCGCGGACCCCTGGGTCGCCTCCGCGATCGGATCGCCCGGCCCCTCTTCGTCGGAATGCTCGAGCGGATGATGATCCCGAAGTTGAATGGCGTCCGGGCGGAGCTTGGTCTTCAACCGGTCAAGGGCGTAGACGCGATGTACCGCCGCCCGCCGCTCCTGCTCTACCTCACGGCGGAACCGTTCGAGTACCCCCGCAGCGACTGGCCGGACAGCGTGGTGATGGTCGGCCCGTGCGAGTGGGATCCCGCAGCTGAGCCGCCCGCATGGCTGGCCGAGATCGACCAGCCGATC
>JBBQYZ010000608.1:0-2841 GCA_038208205.1 Gemmatimonadales bacterium
CCGGTCGGGCCGGTGCCACCGAATGGGTGGAACGGTCGGGCTCCTCGCTCGACTACGTCGCCGATCTCGTGCGCCTCTTCCCGGAGGCCCGCATCGTCCACCTCGTACGCGACGGACTGGAGGTCGCGCTGTCGATGCGGAACCATGCGGCGTACCGCATGGCGGTCCAACTGCTCTACGGCCACATGCCCGACGGGGTCGATCCGGCCGACGAGGAGGCGGTCGTCGACGGTTGGCTGCGCGGCGATCCGCCGGTCGAGCTCTACGGCCGGTACTGGTCGGACCAACTCGCGGCCGGCCGGCCGACGCTCGCTGCGCTGCCGGCGGACCGCCTCCTCACCGTCCGCTTCGAAGAGGTTGTCGCCGACCCGGCGCGTCAGCTCGACCGCGTAGCTGCGTTCTTCGGCCTTCCCGCGGATCCCGCGTTCCTGGCCTGCGCCGCGTCGCTGGTGGGGACCACGCCACCGGTCCGTTTTGGGTCGCTTGCTGCGCCCGCGCAGGCCGCGCTGAGCGAGGCCTGCGCGCCGGGCTTCGCGATGCTCGACTAGGACGCTGTTGAACAAGGCGCATATCGGCGCGCTGGTGATCTCGGGTAGGGCGGGGCTGGGGTCGCCGGCCGCGGGGGGATGCGGTCGGTCGGTTTGGCCGGTCAGCGGTGTCGGCGGGTAGTCGGGTCGTGGTGGGTGGCGTGGGGGCGCCGTTCGGGTTGTTGGTGTCGTGAGGGTCGGGCGGTCATGGGGCGAGGATCCAGCGGCGGCCGTTGTGGTCCAGACCGAGGTTGACCAAGCGACGCAGGTTGATGGCCGCGACGCGATGGGCGAGTCCGAGTTGGTTGCGTTGGATGCCGCGGTAGCGGACTCGGCGGTGCCCGCGCGCGACGAGCCAGGCGATGGAGCGTTCGACCATGGGTCGCCATTGTCGGTAGTCGTCGGCGAAGTCGCCGTCTCGCCAGGCGCGGCGGGCTGCGACCAGCTCGGCGTCGTGGGTGCCGATGTGGAGGGTGCGCCCGGTCTTGTTCTTCGTGCATCGGTCCCGTTCGGGACAACCTCGACAGATCGCCCCGAACGTGGCGCACCCCTTCTTGGTGATGGTCACGGTGTGCCCCGCCGGGCAGGTCGCGGTGCGGGCCCGGTGATCGATGATGAACGAGTCGCGGTCGAACCCGCCCGGGATGGCGCGACGCAACGGGATCGCTTTGATCGCGGCGTGGTGTCGGCGGCGGCGAAGCTCGACGCGCACTTCGCTCGAGCCGTAGGCCGAGTCGGCCAGGACCTGCAGACCGCGTTGCTCGCCGTCGAGCAACGTGACCCCGGTCGGTCCGTCGGCGGTGTTGGCCGGGGTGAGCGCGCACGCGGTGATGATGCCCGTCTCGGGCTCGACCGCGAGGTGAGCCTTGAAGCCGTCGCGGTACTCGCTCACGGACTTGTGCATGTGCCGGGCCTCGGGATCAACGGTCGAGATCACCCGATCCGGCGCGACTTTGCGGGCGATCCGCCACGTGCCCTCCTCGTCGCCGGGTTCGACGTCCTGACCGGCGACCAAGGCCAACAGGCCGACCGCGTCGGCCTGCTCGTCGTCGAGCACGACCTCGGCGAGCGCGTCGATGATGGCGCGAGCGTCGTTGAGCAGTCCGGTGACCAACGCGTTCTTCGCGGCCGGGTCATCCCACGCGCACACCGGCTTGCCACCCGCGTCATAGTCATGCGCACCAACTTCAACGGCGCGTGCTTCGGACACGACGCGGCGGACCCGGCGGATCGCGGAGACCAGCTGGGTGACCGTGTCCTGGGTCGCGACGGCGTCGTCGAGCAACGTCGAGTCCAACGCCCGACGCCGCTTGCCCTTGAGCACCCCCGTGCGGTCCACGACCTCACGCACCGCGTCGAAGATCCGTTCCGGGCGCTGCGACTGGCGCAGCCGGGTGCGCCAATAGGTGAGCACCGAGTAGTTGATGCCCGCATCGTCGAGAGCCAACCCGGCGGCGACCTTCCATGCGATGTTCGTGCGCAACGCGGCGGCCGCGTCGCGATCCGAGAGGCCCTCCAGCGCTTGGAGCACCATCACGGTCGCGATCACATCGGCGGGCACCGATGGCCGACCGCGATCGGAGGGGAACAAGTCCTCGAACATCGCATCGGGGAACAGTTGGTGGCGGCGGTCAGCCAGGAACGCGTGCACCGAGTCGTCCGCCACGAGGTGGCGGCACAACGCCGACGCGTCCAACAACTGCCGGTCAGGATCGCTACGTCCCTGCATCCCCCCATTCTTTTCGATCCCCGCCAAAATCGCGAACACCAAATAGGGATTTCTTCAACAGCGTCCTAGCCGGCTGGGGTGCCGCTGTGCTGCTCGTGCGTAACGGGCCCGTGCCCGATAACCGCCAGACGCTGGCCTACCTCATCGGTCTGGCCGTGGGGCTGCTCGCCGCGCACCGCTACACCCAACGGACGGACGTGACACTTACGGGAGCGCTCATGTCCGCGATCATCGGCGGCCTCTCGTTCTACCTGGCGTACGACTGGCGGGAACTTGGGCGATGGCCGGTGTGGGCAATCACCCTTGCGGCCTGGGGCATGTTCGAACTCGTGGCGCTCCACAGGCCAGTAGCACCGATTCCAAGACGCTGAACAGTGTCGACGATGAGCGGACGTGTCGATCGGATCGCCGACTGCGACTGCACGGCGACAAGCGGCCTCGGATCCAGTTTCGGGAGGTGGCGCTCCTCGGGCGATGGTCGTGGCGAGAATGGGCGATGGTGTCGTCCGGCAAACCGAGGAGTCGGTGCCGGACCAAGCCGATGATGTTGCCGGAACTTCGAGAGGGACCAGCCGGATTAGATCG
>JBBQYZ010000609.1:0-2835 GCA_038208205.1 Gemmatimonadales bacterium
GACCTACCGCAGGAGAGACACATCATGAGACCGTATCCGGCCACGGCGACACCGCACGCGGCCACCCACTTCGCTGCCCGGCCGGCGGCTGCCCGGCCTGTCGCCGCTCGCCTGGCCGCGCTGCTGACCGCTGCTCTCCTCGCCTCGGCTTGCGTACACCGCCCGTCGTCCGCGACCAGCGAGCACGCCACCCCCACGGCAGCCGCGCCGGCAGACCCGGCCCAGGACAGATCCCTTCCCCCCGGTGCCACCACCGCCAAGGCGCGACTTGCCGCCTCACCGCGCCACGGCGAGTGGGTGATGATCCCCACCGGATCTGGAGCGTCCGAGAGCATCCGGGGCTGGATCGTTTACCCTGAGCGCAGCACCAAGGCACCAGTGGTCGTCGTGGTACACGAGATCTTCGGTCTCACCACTTGGGTCCGCGCCGTCGCCGACCAGCTCGCGGCCGCTGGATTCATCGCCATCGCCCCCGACCTGCTTACCGGAAAGAAATTTCCGCAAGGCGGGCCCGATAGCGTGACTGTCGATTCCGCCGTCGCGTTGATCGGGACGCTCGATCCCGCTGACGTCCAGCGCCAGCTCGATGCCGCCGCCCGGTACGGAATGGCCCTTCCCGCTGCACTCCCTCGCTACGGCATCGTGGGCTTCTGCTGGGGAGGCGGTGTCTCCTTCCAGCACGCCACGCATGCCCCCACACTCGGCGCATCGGTCGTGTACTACGGCACCTCCCCACCAGCCGACGCGCTCGCCCGCGTCCGGGCTCCCGTGCTCGGCCTCTATGGTGGAAACGACGCTCGGGTGAACTCGACCATCCCCGCCGCGGACTCCGTCCTCAAAGCACTGGGCAGGACGTACGAGCACGTCATCTTTCCGGGAGCGGGACACGGTTTTCTTCGCGCGCAGGACGGGCAGGAAGGCGCCAACCTCGCCGGCACGAAACAGGCGTGGCCACGGACCATCGCCTGGTTTCGGAAGTACCTCGGCGCCTGAGGTCTCGACTCAGTGCTTCTTCTTCGGTCGCAGGAGAAAAGACACCGATTTCCCGTAGAGTTTCGCGAAATGCTGCAGCTCTATGGCGTCCATCCGGCGCTCACCCGATTCGCACTTCGAGACGTACGACTGCGGACGCGCCAGAGCGTGCGCCACCCCCGCTTGGGTCAGCCCCGCTCTGTGACGGGCCTTGCGCAGGCGCTTGAGGAGGAGTTGATACTCGGCGGAATGGACTGAGCTCATCGGACGGCACCGCTCCCGGCAGATCGGCCGACGTTGCACACTGTTCTGGAATATCCCAAAACGGGATGTAGCATGGTCGACTCCTGAGCTCGGCGTGTCTCTGATCGCCGTCGTGATGATACCGAGCTCGCCACCTCGATGCGAATGGAACCACTCGCCCCTCACGTTCTCGCTTCCGGCCCGTCGCGCGCCAGTCGGAGTTGAGCTACAATTCTGCCCTCTCGCTCCCTCTTCAACTATGCGCATTGTCTTCCTGCTCGCCTTTGTGCTCGGCCTCGTTCTAGGCGTCGTCAGTATGCTCGCCGGGATCGATCGCAACCAGCGCCACCGGCGGTGGGTCTCGTACATCAACCTGCCCACCGTGGGCGCCGGCTTCACTCTGTTCGGTGTCTCCGGCTATCTGCTGTATCGCTACTCCGCTCTCCAACCGGCCGTCCTGATCGCGATCGCGGTCGCCGTCGCGCTGGGCGGTGCCGCCGGCATCGTCGCGCTCATCGCCGGGTGGGCGATCCCGAGCGCGGCGCGGGATGTGGAGGACGAGCGCTACATCCTGCAGGGACACATCGGACGCGTCACGCGCCCGATTGGTGCCGGGGAGGCCGGAGAGATTGCGTATGTGATCGACGGCGTGCGACGAGCCGTGCCTGCTCGAAGCCTCGACGGAAACGCGATCGGCCGGGACGCCGAGATCGTCATCGAGCGCATCGAGCACGGTGTCGCGTACGTCGAGCTCTGGAGCACCATCGAGAAGCAGCTCGAGCTGCCGTCCCAGTGAACCGCGGAGGAACCAACTCATCTTGCGCGCCGGGAAGCCGGAAGGTATGGTGGAACAGGGGTGAGCGCTATGTCGGATGCTCTGCTGTTCTCGGTCATCTTCATCAGCTTTTTCGTCTTCCGGATCGTCGCGGCGACGGCGTTCTTCTTCTTCCTTCTGCCCGACGGTGACCGGTGCCCGATGTGCGACACCCCGACCATTCGCGTGCAGTCGAAGGGATGGAATGCCCTCCTGCCCTGGTTTCGCACCAGTTGGTGCTATCGATGCAACTGGGAGGGGCTGCTCCGGAAGGGACACGTCTCTCCGACCCCCGTCCCGGAAGAGCTGACCAAGACCAAGCCGTGAATGCCCCCGGCCGTGCGCGTGGAGTCAGACTGCGACGCCCATCGCGAGCAGCCTGATCCATTCCGGCCAGTTACCGCTCAGCTCGAAGAAATCCTCGAAATAGACGAGCCCGATCGCCTCGAGCTGCTCCGTGAGCAGCCCGAGCACGCTCTCCTTGTACAGCGGCCCTATGGCAATCAGATCTCCCTCCACCCGGAACTCCTCCGGCGTCAGGTTGAAGGCGGCGTCGAACTCGGCGCGAGTCAACCCCGCCCGCTCGAACGCGCTCCGCCGGATGAGCATCGTCGGCGCATCGGAAGGAATGTCGAGTGGCATACGATCCTGGAAAGAGTAGCCCGCGGTTCACCCCCCACAGCGCGCGCGCGTAGATGTCCGCCACGCACGCACGTAGCCTGAAGCTGCATCCCCGGACAAAGTGTACCGCCCTTACCCCTCCGTCAGGTGTCGGGTGTCAGGGGGGGAGGGGCCTTGTTGTGTCC
>JBBQYZ010000610.1:0-2832 GCA_038208205.1 Gemmatimonadales bacterium
GGGCGCCGCCGCACGGGCGCAGACCGCTCCCCGCCTGTCGCTCCATTCGCGTCCGGCGGCTGCGCCCCTGCCGTTCGCCGTCGGCGAACGACTCGTGTACGACGCGCACGCGGGACCGGGGCTGAACGGTCGGGCGGAGATGTGGATCGAGGGCCCGGTGGACGTGCGTGGGACGTCGACGATGGTGCTGCGCTTCACCTTCGCCGCTCGTGTCGGCTTCATGAAGGTGGCCGACAACACGACGTCGTGGCTCGATCCCGTTCGCATGGCGGTGCTGCGCTTCTCGAAGAACGAGCGGCGCCTGCTGGCGCGCCACAGCGAGGACGTGACGATCGAGCCGATGTCGCGACGCTGGACCGCCGCTGATGGCCGCGTGGGGACCAGCCCGACGAACACGCCCCTCGACGAGCTGTCCTTCATCTACGCGGTTCGCGCGCTCGTCCTGCCCGACGACTCGAGCCTCGTGCTCGACCGGCACTTCGATCCCGATCGCAGCCCCACGACTCTTCGCTCGCTGGGCAGCGGCACGGTGACCACGGCGGCCGGGGTCTACGCCACCCGCGACGTCGAGATGCGCGTGCGCGACGCACGCAACTACCAGGGCGAGGGCGTGATTCGCTTCTCGATCAGCGACGACGCGTGCCGCCGCCCGATACGCATCGCGAGCAAGATCCCCGGCGCCGGCTCCGTGGTGCTGACGCTCGCCAGCGCGACGCCGTCGATCGCGGCGTGCGCGCCGCAGCAGGCAGCCACCCAGCCCTGATCACGAGCTGGTCGCACCGCAACGGGAATTCCGTGCTTGGCCGAGCTCCGTCCTCTGGTCGCCGCCGTTGGCCGACCCGCCGTTGGCCGACCCGCCCGTCAGGAGAAACCCTCGTCGCCTGTCGTCCATGAACGGAAAACGTTCCACGCTTCGCCCGACATTGCCCACCGCCTGGTCGCGCGACCTTGCTCATACCGGGCACGATCACCGTGCTCGAACCTCTTGGAGGTCCAACATGTCAGTGCACACGCGATCGAACATCCGCCGTCTCCTGCCGGTCCTCGCGCTGTCGCTCGCGCTGCCGGTCATCGCCTGGATGCCGAGCTTCGAGACGCTGACGCTGCAGCCAGCGAGCCGACTATGGGTCGAAGGCACGTCGTCGATCAAGAGCTTCACCTGCACCGCGGGCGAAGTGGATGCCGTGATCGAGGCCGGCCCCAACGCCATCGCCCAGGTCGCCGCCGGTGAGAAGGGAGTCCGCACCGTCACGCTCGTGGTGCCTGCCGAGAAGCTCGAATGCGGCAACGGGACGATGAACGAGCACATGCGGAAGGCGCTCAAGATCACCGAGAACCCCACCATCGCCTTCAAGCTCTCCGGCTACGACGTCAACAAGAGCGCGACCGGGACGAACGGCACGCTGAACGGAACGCTGACCCTTGGTGGCGTGCAGAAGGCGATCTCGATCCCGGCCGAGGGAAAGACCGAGAGTGGAGCCCTGCACGTGACCGGCGCCTACGAGCTCAAGATGAGCGACTACGGGCTCAAGGCACCGTCGCTGATGTTCGGCCGCATCAAGGTTCGCGATGCCGTGAACGTGAAGTTCGACCTGCTGCTCAAGAGCTGATCTCCGACGCCTCGTTCGCTCCTACGAATCACCTGAGGAATGGATCATGAAGACCACCACCACGCTTCTCCTCTGCGCCGCGATCGCGGGCGCCGCGCCGGCCAGTGCCCAGCAGGGCGTGATCCTGGCCGGCGGTGCGCGCACCGACAGCACGCGCACCGACAGCGCGCGAGTCGACAGCGCGCGCACCGACAGCACGGTCGCGGCCCCCAAGAAGGCGCCCGCCAAGGCGGCTCGCTACATCGCGCCGGCGGACGAGATCCAGTTCATCCGCCACGCCGACCGCCGCGGGCTCAACGTGTTCGAGTCGCCCAAGGACGAAGGCGTCGCCTTCACCGGCTACAAGCTGAACTGGGGCGGCGCGTTCACCCAGCAGTTCCAGAACCTCACCCACCAGAACAGCGCGGCGCCCAGGATGGTCGGCACCGTGAACCAGAACGAGCTCATTCAGATCGGCTCGGGCTTCAACAACGCCGCCGCCAACCTCTACCTCAACGTGCAGCTCGCGAAGGGGATCCGCGTGGCGGTCGAGACCTACGCCTCCTCCCGTCATCACAGCGAGACCTGGGTCAAGGACGGGTACTTCCTGATCGACGCCTCGCCGATCGACAACAAGACGCTCGACGGTATCATGCAGTACGTGACGCTCAAGGCCGGCCACTTCGAAGTCAACTACGGCGACCAGCACTTTCGCCGCTCGGACAACGGGCAGACGATCTACAACCCGTTCATCGGCAACTTCGTGCTCGACGCATTCACCACGGAGATCGGCGCCGAGGCCTACCTGCGCAGCGACGGCATCATGTTCATGGCCGGCCTGACGGGCGGCGAGGTGAAAGGGCAGGTGACGGCGCCAGGCAGGCGTGGCCCCACCTACCTGGCCAAGGTCGGCATCGACGAACAGCTGAGCGACGCCCTCCGCGTGCGCCTCACCGGCTCGATGTACAAGACCGACCGCTCGGTGAGCAACACCCTGACCTCCGGCGACCGCGGCGGCGCGCGCTACTACGACGTGCTCGAGAACACGACGTCCACCGAGAGCGCCCAGGCCTGGAGCGGCAACATCCAGTCCGGCATGAAGAACATGGTCACGGCGTTCGTGTTCAACCCGTTCGTCAAGTACCACGGTGCTGAGTTCTTCGGCAACGTCGAGACGATGACCGGCGCGGCCGCCAACGAGATCGTCCGCCGCACGCTTCGCCAGACGGTCGGTGAGGGGCTG
>JBBQYZ010000611.1:0-2822 GCA_038208205.1 Gemmatimonadales bacterium
GACGAACGGGAAGGTGTTCCAGACGCCGGTGAATGCCGTGAGCAATGCGCAGGCGGATCTCGATCTCGCGGCGAACGGCCTCACGCTGAGCGCCGCCACCGCCGCGTCGCTCTTCACGGCGATTCCCGCGGTGGGCACCGCGCCGACCGGCATCGCGTCGTTCGACTTCACGCCGACCGCCGGCTCCGCGATCGCGGCGGGCGGACTCGCCACCTTCACCGGCAGCATCGCCGCCAAGGCGGGCAGCTTCGTCACCGGCACCACCTATCTCGGCGCCGTGGCTCCGGGTGGACCCAAGTGGTTCACCGGGTGGACGAGCTACGCGCGCAACTAGGATGCGGCGCTCCTGAACGGCCGGCGCGGCAGCACGAGCGCTGGCCGTTCGTCACGCTCACCATGATGTACACGACATGTTCCGACACGCCATCATCCCGATCGACGTAATGCGCGCTGGTGCCCTGGCCGGTGTTCTTGCCGGACTCCTCGTAGTCGCGGGATGCAGCACGGAGGGCCGGTCGGCCACGCTCGCCGCGGGCGTGGACTCGGTGCGCGGCGACTCGATCGATCGCGCCCGGCAGGATTCCGTCCACCGCGCTCAGCCCGGGTACGTGATCGACTCCATCCTGCCGGTGGAGGAGGAGCTGCGGCGCTTCAGGGCGAGCGTGCCGGGCGACAGCGCGGTGGCGCTGGTGGGCGGAAGCCGCTCGCGTGAGGCGCTCGTGCGGCGATTCGTGCGCGCGCTCGCCGCGAACGACAGCGCGGATCTCCAGGCGATGGCCGTGCGAAGCCGCGAGTTCGCGGACCTGTACTCCCCCGAGTCGCCGTACACGCACGAGCCGTATCGCCAATCACCAGCCCTGGCGTGGAGCCTGATCCAGAACCCGAGCAGCTCGGGGCTCACCCGCCTGGTGCGGCGGCTGGGCGGAAAGCCGCTCGGGTACGTGAGCCATCGCTGCGAGCCCACGGTCGGTCGCGAGGGGCGGAACACGCGCTACAAAGGCTGCCTGGTCCGCATCACCGACGGCGCGGGCGACACGGCGACCAAGCGCTACTTCGGTTCGATCATCGAGCGCGACGGGCGGTACAAGTTCCTGAGCTACACCAACCAGTTCTGAGCTGTTGTGCGGGAGCGAGCGGGCATCGTGCTGCGCTGGTGCTCGCACGGGCATCGGTCGGTCGCCGGCATTCCCTTCGCGCTCGGGCTGCTTCGGTGCACGCACGAGCATCGGTCGGTGACCATGATGCACCCGCTCCAGGCAAGGACGTGGGCGCGCACGGGTGATCGCCGCTCAAGGCACCTCGGTGAGCACCGAGCGTAGCGTCTCCGCGATCTCGTCGATCTGCCCCGGCTCGACGATCAGCGGCGGCGACAGGGCGATCACGTCGCCGGTGACGCGAATGAGCAGGCCGCGCTCGAAGCACTCGACGAAGGTCGCGAAGGCGCGCGCACCCGGCGCGCTCTCGCGCG
The DNA here is from genome assembly GCA_038208205.1 of Gemmatimonadales bacterium. Classification (GTDB taxonomy): domain Bacteria; phylum Gemmatimonadota; class Gemmatimonadetes; order Gemmatimonadales; family Gemmatimonadaceae; genus AG11. Next base: position 1,469 of record JBBQYZ010000611.1, read on the forward strand.
GCGCGAGCTCGATGCCGGCGACGAGGCCGATGTTCCTGACGTCGATCACGTGCGGTGCCCCACGCAACCGGTGCATGGCGTCGGCCCAATGTTCCTCCAGCGACGCGGCACGCTCGAACAATCCCTCGCGCTGATAGATGTCGAGCGTCGCGAGCGCGGCGGCGCAGGCCAGGGGATGTCCTGAGTAGGTGTAGCCGTGAAAGAACTCGACGCCGGCGGCCGACGCGTCGCACACGGTGTCGTAGACGGCGCGGCGAGTGAACACGGCGCCCATCGGCACGGCGCCGTTGGTGAGACCCTTGGCGACGGTCATCATGTCGGGCGCCACACCGAACCGCTCGGCGGCGAACGATGCGCCGAGCCGGCCGAAGCCGGTGATGACCTCGTCGAAGATGAGGAGAATGCCGTGGTGGTCGCAGATGGTGCGCAGCCGCTCGAGATAACCGACGGGCGGGATGAGCACCCCGGTCGATCCGGCGACCGGCTCGACGATCACCGCGGCAATGGTCGCCGCTCCGCGCAGGGCGACGACGTTCTCGAGCGCGTCGGCGAGATGCGCCCCCCACGCGGGCTGGCCGCGCGAGAAGGCGTTGTGTTCCAGATCGTGAGTGTGCGGCAGATGCGCGACGTGCGGCAGGAGCTGTTCGGCAAAGGTCTTCCGATTGGTCTCGATGCCGCCGACGGAGATGCCGCCGAAGCCGACGCCATGATACGCGCGCTGGCGTCCGATGAAGGCGACGCGATCCGGCTCGCCACGCGCGCGGTGATAGGCGAGGGCCATCTTGAGCGCGGTGTCGACGGCCTCGCTGCCGGAGCTCGTGTAGAACACACGCTCGAGCCCCGCGGGAAGGATGGCGACGAGCCGGTCGGCGAGCTCGAAGGCGAGGGGGTGCCCCATCTGGAAGGGAGGCGCGAAGTCCAGCTCGGCGGCCTGGCGCGCGATGGCCTGGACGATCGACTCGCGGCAGTGGCCGGCGTTGACGCACCAGAGGCCGGCCGCTCCGTCGAGAATCCGGCGGCCGTCGCTCGCGGTGTAGTACATCCCGTTGGCCGACGTCAGCAGCCGCGGCGCGCGCTTGAAGGCGCGGTTCGCGGTGAAGGGCATCCACTGCGTGTCCAGTGTGGTGGTCATCGGCGGGCTCGGCGTTCGCGTTGGCTGGATCTTGGCGGTTGACTCGCCACTCTGACCCAAGGTTTTGCCCGGATACGGCGGATGGAGCGGATCAGGCGGATGAAAGCGCTGCGTCACGGAAGACAGAGAACCACGGAATGACAAAGAGATCTCTCCCCCCGACCCCCAAAATATTTCAGGGTCCGCGAGTAGAGATCTCCACGCGAGAGCAGTCTATCCGCC
>JBBQYZ010000612.1:0-2812 GCA_038208205.1 Gemmatimonadales bacterium
GCTCACCAGGCTTGAGCTCGAGGACCGTGCGTCGGGGCGCGGTGAGCTGTAGCTCTCGGTCGGGGATGGGGTCGCCGTGCGGGTCGTGGGTGGGGTAGCCGAGGGCCTCGTCGATGCGGGCCTGCTCTTCTTCGCGCTCGCCGCGGGGGCCGCGCTCCAGGTCGTCGTCGAAGTGGGACGCTTCGTTGCGCGGCGCGCTCCCGGCGGTCTCACCTCGGGGCACGCGGTCGGCGGTTTCCTCACGAGGATCGCAGTGATGTACGCAACGGGGTTGCTCGCGGCCTGAACGTTCTCTCTCGCGTCAGTTACGGCGCCTCGCGCTTCGCCGTGATCGACAGCAGCCGGTTGTCGTCGCGGTGGTCGACCTGCAGCGTCGTGTGCTCGATTCCGAACTGTTCGCGCAGGACGCGTTCGAGCTCGCGGCGGATCGTGTGGCAGTCGTCGCCCGGGTGGACGAGGACATGGGCCGAGAGCGACGGGAATCCGCTGCTCACCTCCCACACATGCAGGTCGTGCACGCTGTCGACATGAGGGTGGGAGGCGAGCGCCTGGCCGATCTCGGCGACGCTCGTACCGTCGGGCGCGGCTTCGAGAAGTACCCGCCCGCTGTCGCGGAGCAGCCGGTACGCGGAGCGCAGCATGATCGTCGCGATGAAGAGCGCGGCGATCGCGTCGGCCCGCACCCAGCCGGTTGCGAGGATCACGGCGCCGGCGATCGCACTTGCGATGAAGGCGATCAGGTCGGTGAGGATGTGCTGGAACGACCCCTCGATGTTCATCGATGCGCGGTTCGCCTTCGACAGTTGCTGGGTCGCCGCGAGATTCACTACGACTCCGACAAGGGCGACGACCAGGATCGGCAGCCCTTGCGGCTGCGGTGGCGAGACGAGCCGGCTGACACCTTCGTAGCCGACGAGGCCGGCGAGCACGAGCAGCGTGAAGCCGCTTGCCTGCGCCGACAGGATCTCTGCCCGTCTCAGCCCGAACGTGAGATCGCCACGCGCGGGCCGCGCGACCAGGCGGATCACGACCAGCGAGAGCCCGAGCGCACCGGCGTCCGTGAGCATGTGGGCCGCGTCCGAGAGCAGTGCGAGCGAATGGACGATGATGCCCACGACGACCTCGCCGACCATAAACGCGAGGATCAATCCCAATGCGATCGCGAGCCTGCGCGAATCGGTGTCGCCGCCGACCTGGGCATGCGAGTGGCCGGAGTGGCCGTGCCGGTGCCCACTAGCAGACGTCACAGCAGCCCTCTCCCCGCCAACTCTGGCGCCCTTCCCGCGTTGCGACGCCGGCGATGAAGAGCGCGGCAGCGGGGTCGGCCCACCACCAGCCCGCGAGCGCATTCGCGCCGAGCCCGACGAGCAGCGCCAGCGACAGATACGCGCACAGCTGAGTCTGCGACGCCTCTTTTACCGCGGCGGCCGAGTGCAGCTGGTTTGCGAGTCGACGCTTCGCGTGGGCGAGCAGCGGCATCGTCGGGGCGGTGAACGCGGCAAGCCCGATCCCGACCCAACTCGTGCCCGGATGGCGGCCGCCGGCAAGCGTCCACACCGACTCGACAGAGACGTACGCGGCCAACGTGAAGAAGCTGACGGCAATCAGCTTCTGCGCTCGTCGTTCAGCCCCGCGCGAGCCGAGGCGCCCGCCGGTGAAGAGCCACACGAGGACGAGACCGGCGAGCGCCTCGATCAGGCTGTCCGCTCCGAAGCCGATCAGTGCGATCGAGCCGGCGGCGACTCCGGCACCGACGGCGATCGCGAACTCGACCACGTGCCACGCGATTCCGATCCAGGCCAGCGCGCGAGCGCGCCGCTCGATCCGGCGTCGATCGTCACGACCGTCTGCGAGAGCGAGCGGACGCGCCAGCGGAATGGGCTCGGACATTCCCGGATGATGCCACCGCAGCGGTGGAGCCGAGTTCTGCGCTCGAGTCAGGCAGCCGGCGGCTGCGTTCGCCCGATCTTGTGGGCGGCCAGATCGCGGTCGGCGCGATCGAGCAGCTCAGCGCCGGAGGCGACGCTCGGGACTGCTGCGCCGATGCCGATTGCGACCCAATCACCGAGTGCCTCCGCGATCCGCTCGGCGAGGCGCTCGGCCCCTTCCTGCGGGGTCCGCGGCAGGATGACGGCGAAGTCGTCGTCGCCGATGCGAGCCGCAATGTCCGTTACGCGCAGACGGGTCATGAGCAGCTCCGCGAGCGCGAGCAGCAACCGGTCTCCGGCGTCGTAGCCACGCGTCTCGTTCACGGAGCGCAGGCCTTCGACATCGAGCAGGATCAGCGAGAGCGGTGAGTCGTAGCGCCGCGCGGCAGCGTACTCGCGCCTCAGGTCATCGAAGAACCGCTGACGGTTTCGCAGCCCGGTCAGCCCGTCGACGCTCTGCATCAGCTCGAGCTCGTGCTGCAACTCGGCGTTCTCGACCGCGATCTGTGCGAGGTCACGCGGCACGAGACCGGTGACGATCGCTGCGATTTGCGCGGTCAGCTCATCCGCGGCGGCGCCGGGAACTGCCGCGCGCACGGCGTCCGCGATGCGGGCCAGCGGCACGTCGAGTTGCTCGGAAGCATCGGAGCTCGGGTTCATCGTGTCGAGACCGGGGTCCATGATGTTTCGATTGTCGGGTCAAAAAGCGGCGGCCGGCCTCCCTCCGACGGGGGATACGTGGCAAGTTAGGCTGCTGCGGTGAAACTCGAGGGGAAGACCGCGATCGTCACCGGCGCGTCGAGCGGGATCGGAGCCGCCACTGTGCGCCAGCTGCGCGGGGCCGGAGTCCGCGTAGCAGGAGGCGCGCGGCGCGTTGATCGAGT
>JBBQYZ010000613.1:0-2810 GCA_038208205.1 Gemmatimonadales bacterium
GTACGCGAGCTTCTCGCCGACGCCGAACGGGAGGGCGGGAGCCTGCAGGGCAGCGGGCGCAGCGGGGAGGGGGGGCGGCCGTGACGGCGCGCGCGACGCGCCGTATGTGGGCGCGAGCGTGGCCGCCAGCAGACCAGTCCACTGGACGAGCGACGACGTCATCATGACGTTGGCGTGAGGCGGCTCGAGCGGCTTGCCCATCCGAAGCGGTACAGGTCAAGCGCGTCCGACAGTGGCCGCACGCGACTCGCCCGGGGACGCATGTCGTAGCGCGCCGGCAGCGCGACGGTCTCCACGCGGCGCGCAAAGCGCGTGAGCTTGATCAGCAGCTCGATGTTGGCCGCCCACCCACCCCACTGCACCACCTGCGCGTCTCCGGAGTCCTTTATCAGATCGCGAACGACGGCAATGCGACAGAGGCGGAAGCTACCGAGCGGGTCGGAGACGCCCGCAATCTTGACGAACGGGCGCACCACCCAGGGTGCCACGCGGCGCAGCCGCCGGACCGACGTCGGCACGTGCGCAGCCAGCACTGGCTGCTCCGCGACAACGAGGTCTGCGCCCCCATCGAAGTGTTTGACCAGCTCGGGAATGTGCTCGGGCTGATCCGTGAAGTCGGCCTGCATGAGAATCGCGGCGTCGCGCCGCGGGTACCGGGTGCGTTTGGCTGCCGTGCGAAGAAGGAGGTCGAGCGCAGCGGGATACCCTGCGCGCTGCTCGTTCCGCAGGATCGTGAGCGGAATGACATCGGTGTACGGGCGCAGTGTCTCGGGGGTGGCGTCGGTGCTCCCATCATCGAGCACGATGATCTCGTACTCGCGGCGGGACTCCTCGAACACCCTGCGGATGCGCCAGAGCAGTACACCGACCGTCGGCGCTTCGTTGTACGCGGGGATGCAGATGGAGAGCATAGAGTGTTCAGTGATACAGTCCCCACGATCCGCGGTTCCGCGCCGAGCAACCGTCGGGTGTGCTCTTCGGATCGGGTCGCGCGAGACGGAATGGCTCGGTGCGCGGTCGTGAACGCAAAATGAGGGAGTCAGAGGAGAAAGGCAAACGTCGACTTGCTTGCGGCGCGCGACCACTCACATTAGCCTGCACCTGCATCCCTGCTCGCCGCCTCCTGCGTCGCCACCGCCCTGGTGGTGGTGCCCATCGCCCGTCCTCCTCGAAGGAGATCGCCATGCGTCGCCTAGCGACGCTCTCACTCACACTCGCGCTGGCCGGGTGCGCCGGTCGCACCGCCACCACGCCGTCCACCGCCACCGCTCCCGTCGCGCGCGCCCCGAAGGTGACCGTCGCGATCACGGCAGACGAGCTGCGACGCGACCTGTTTGCCTTCGCCGCCGACTCGTTCCTCGGACGCAGCGCCGTCACGCCCAACGGGGTGCACGCCGCGCGCTTTATCGCCGACCGGCTAGCGGCGCTTGGCATCGAGCCGGCGGGCGACAGCGGATTCTTTCAGCGCGTTCCACTGCAGCGTCAGAGCGTGGGACCAGCGACCCAATTCACCGTGACAACGCCCGCGGGCTCGAGCGTCATCGCATTCGGACAGGGGCTGGTCGCGCTGCCGGCGCTCGGCGCCGGTGTCCCGCTGCCACGTCTCAGCGCGGAGGGCGATCTGGTGTTCGCCGGCTACGGCCTCACGATCCCGGAGCTGAGACGCGATGACCTGGCAGGCCTCGATCTGTCCGGCAAGACGGTCGTCTTCATCAACGACGTTCCCGCCGGGATGGATTCCGCCCGGCGCCTCGCGCTCATGAACCCGAGCGCGCTCGGCCAGCGACTCGGTACCATCGCGCGACGCGGGCCTGCTGCGATCGTCGTGCTGTTCACCGAGGCGATGTCCGGACAGATCTCGGCCATGGCGTCGGAGCTGCGGGATACGTCGCTGTCTCTCGGATCTGGCGAGACGTCACCCACCCGCCCGCTGCCGATGCTGCTGTTTGGCGTTGCCCGTGGCGGATCTCCCTTTGTCCCCCCGGGGTGGCCCCGCGACGACCGCGCACAGCCGCTCCAGGGACGCCGCTTCAGCGGGCGCCTCGATCTCACCGTCTCGCGGATTCCGGCGTACAACGTGGTCGGTGTGGTGCGCGGGAGCGACGCGTCGCTCAACCAGAGCTACCTCGCCTTCGGCGCGCATCTCGACCATATCGGCGTGCAGACGCCCGAGCACGGTGACTCGATTGCCAACGGGGCAGACGACGATGGTTCCGGCACCGTCACGTTGCTCGCGCTCGCGCGAGCCTTCTCCGCTGCGCCGACGAAGCCTCGTCGATCGGTGCTCTTCGTCTGGCACACGGGCGAGGAGCTGGGCCTCTACGGCTCCGAGTGGTTCACGTCGCATCCCACCGTGTCGCTCGATTCGGTCGTGGCGCAGCTCAACGCCGACATGATCGGGCGCAATGCGCCCGACTCGCTGTATCTCGTGGGTCCGGCGGCCGCACCCAACCGGCAGAGCAGCGTGCTTGGCGGCATCGTCGATTCGGTGAACGCGAAGCTGCCTCGCCCCTTCCTGATCAACCGCGAATGGGATTCGCCTACGCACCCGGAGCAGATCTACTACCGCAGCGACCACTACAACTACGCCAAGCACGGCGTCCCGATCGTCTTCTTCACCTCAGGGCTGCACGCCGACTACCACAAAGTGACCGACGAGCCCGCCAAGATCGACTACGACAAGCTCTCCCGCGTCGCATTGCTCCTGCACCAGTCCGGCCTCGCCGTCGCCAATCGCCAGTCACGCCCGTTGCCGGGGGGTGCCGGGGCACCGGCGGCAACACCCTGAGAACAGGTGTCGGGTGTCAGGT
>JBBQYZ010000614.1:0-2808 GCA_038208205.1 Gemmatimonadales bacterium
CGGCGGGACGGGTTTCCGGGATCGCGCTCGGCATGTCGACTGGCGACATCATCGGGGTACTCGGCCGACCCGACTCCTCGGCGAACGTGCAAGGTGGGACCATGCTGCGGTACGCGTCGCGCGGACTGGCCATCGGCGTCGCGAGAGAGCGGGGCGCAGTGATCATCGCCGTCGCGAGCCCGGCGGCGGGCGCAGTGGACGGTGTCCGGGTGAACGACCCGATGAGCGTGGTGAGCAGCCGGTGGGGGCGACCGGTCGCCGCGCGCGACAATCTCTCGGCGTACGATCGGGGCGGGTGGCTCGCGGTGGTAGAAGGGGGCGAAGGCGCCCGCGTAGCGCGAATCACCCTTCGCGTTCCGCAGTGACCTGCGCGAAGCCGCACGATGCACTCACGGTGTCCTCTCCGGGGGAGGACACCCCGCTGGGGCAGTTGCTCGTGCTGCTACGCTCGGAAGACGCGGTAGCCCGCGACCAGGCATGGTCGGCCTGCTACCGGCAGTACGGCAAGCTGGTATGGACGCGGGTCTTCTACGTGGTGCGAACGATTCCCAACGAGCCCGACCCCCGCGAGACCACGGCGGACATCGTCAGTACCGTGTTCCTCGGTCTGCCATCGGCGGCGCGGGCGTACCGCGAGCAGGGAAAGGCCGAGCAGTGGTTGAAGCGAGTCGCGATCCGGACCGCGCTCCGCTACAAGGAATCGACGACGGGGGTGTGGAACTCCGGCGTGCGGCGCGAAGCCCGTGAGAATGACGCGACCATACCGCGTCGGTCGGTCACGCTCGAGGACGTGGTCGAGGAGGTGTCAGCCCTCCTCGACGACGCCGATCAGGCCGACCGACGATTCGAGTTCCGCTGTCGGCTGGATGCGTGGCGTGCCGACCCCGCGAAATCACGATGGGTGCGCTGGGTGGAGATGTATTGTGATGGCTACTCTCACGAGGAGATCGCCGCGGCGCTGGGCATCTCGGCTGGCGGATCGCGAAACTGGTTCAAGAAGATCACCATGGCACTGGCCGAGCGACCGCTAGCGCGCGAGGAGAAGCGTCAATGAGCGACGAGCACGCCGACGCGAAGCAGGCGTCAGAAGTGGAGTCGGGTCGGGCCCAGCTTGCCCTCTCGAGCGACCCGCCGCCGGATCTCTGGGAACGGATCCAGGAGAAGGCGCGTCAGGGAATGCGCGCGATGCTGCCGATGGCCGACGTGGACCCGGGGTGGGGAGAGCTTCGCGAGGTGTCTGGACGCAGCGATGATGCGGAAGACGCTGGAAACGACGGCGATGCCGCAGCCGCGGACCCGGACGCGGTGTGAACGCTGATCCGCTGGAGGAGCGCCTTCGCTTCCAGCGGCGGAGTGCCCGGGTGCTCGCCCAGCAGGCGCGCCAGCATCGCCGTCGCCACGGGCGCGGCAAAGCTGCTTCCCGTGACCTTCTTCGCTCCTCCCCCTCTCCAGGCCACGTCGACTCCGTGGCCGAGGGCACGAAACTCGACGAGGCTGCTGGGCGCGAACGCGAGCGCGTCGGGGGCGACCTGGCCCATCGCGACGGAGATCACGGTCGAGAAGTGCGACGGCCAGTCGGCCACGTCCGGATCGACGTTGCCGGCGGCGGCGACGACGTGGGCGCCGCGGAGATAGGCCTCGTCGATCCACTCCTTGTAGAGAGGGAGGAAGCGGTTCTCGCCGGGACAGCCAAGGCTGCAGTGGAGGATGTGGTAGCCGCGATCGAGCGCCTCGAACGCCGCTTCGCGCACGAAGGCGCTCCGCGAGCGTCCGTCGGCGCCGAGCACGCGAAAGCTGCCGATCACGGCGCGGGGAGCGAATCGATGAATGATGCCCGCCACCGCCGTGCCGTGACCATAGAGATCACCCGACGCGTCATCGGCGCAGCGCATATGCCGTCCGTCGCCGTCGATCGCGACGCGGTCACCGAGCTGCATCGCGTGCAACGCGGGATGGGCCGCGTCGAGGCCGGAGTCCAGCACGGCGATGCGCACCGCGCGACCATCGCCCTGTGCGACGGCTCGTGTAGCGTCGTCGACTCCGACGTACGGTCCGCGATGCGCGTCGCTCACGGCCGAGTCGCCACGCTCCGCCGCGCGGCGTGATCGATCAGCCGGCCCACCACGGTCGCGAGATCCTGCAGCGCGAGCACGGCGCCGGGGTCGAACCCGGTGCGCCGTCCGGGCGCATGGTCCGGGTGATCGAGCTGCACGCACGAGACCACGCCGGTGACGTCCCCGCTCACCACGAGTGGAACCGCCGTCATGGCACCGGTGCGAACTCCTAGGGTGCGATCGAGGGTGGAGTCCTGCTGGCGATTAACGACGACGTCGTTCTCGCAGAATGGCTGCGCGGTCGCGAAGACCATGCTGATCAATCCCCGGCCGAGCGGTTGCGCGAACCGTCCAACCAGGGCGTCGCGGTGGGGGCCGGTGTTCAGCACGATGGTGAGAGACGATGCCGCCGAGTCGCACCACCACACGCTTCCCTCGTCGGCGCCGAGCGAGGCCATCTCGCGTGCAACGAGGCGCCACACCGGCGCGTCCAGCAGCGTCACCACCGCCGCCGGCGGGATATCGTTGCCGCTCGCTGTCGCGTTCATCAGCGAGGGGTGAGCGTGTCCGAGCGGTACCGGTCGCGAATGGCGGCCAGGGCTCCCGTGGAGTCCACGAGTGCCGAGTCGGCGAGTGCGGCGAACGCATCGTACCACCTCGCGTCAGCGGACGCCGCGCGCGCGCGCACGAGCGCGTTCCCCCGATCTGCGCGGTCCGCGCCGCCTGCCGGACGACGCCGGATCAATGCCGCATC
>JBBQYZ010000615.1:0-2807 GCA_038208205.1 Gemmatimonadales bacterium
TCGGCGGCTGTCCGACGACGCGGCCGACGAAGCGGAGGTGAGGGCCGACGACGCTGCCGCACGGGAGCACCCGCTGGTTCTGGCGTCTGCGATCCTCTCGCTGGCGACGTGGCGCACGCCTCCGAGTGGGGCTGGCGTGCCGGTGACAGCAGTAGGCTTCCAACGCGTCGATCTGCTCGACCGCCGCATCCGGCGTCTCGCCGGTGAAGAAGCGCCGATCGGAACGCATCTGACGCGGCGCTCGCTGGGGTTCGCGGCGGTCGCGCTGGCCACTGTGTGGATCTCCGGTCTCATGATGGTGCACCCGCTGCCGACCGCGGCCGCAATGTCACACGGCGCGGACCACTGCGAGCACCACCATTCCCTCGCGATCATGCATCTCTTCTGCGCCGGGTTCGCGACGCATCACGCATCCGGCCCCTGTCCGCACGCGGTGCTCTCCCGCGGCTGACCGAGAGGCACTCAAAACGACCCTTGCCCGCGTACGACCTTCACGGGTAGATTTTACGCTACATAAAACCCTTCCGCACCTTCCTGCTTTCCCCGTCACTCTGATCGATGTCCTTTCCATTCCGTTGGGCCGTGCTCGCCTGTACCTTGGCGCTCGCCCTCGCGCCCGCGACCAGTGTCGCCCAGCACGAACACCAGATGCCGTCGAAGCCCGATACGAGCGCAAGCGGCGACTCCATGGCGATGAATAGGCACGGCGCCATGGCCGGCCCGCTCGGCATCCCGATGAGCCGCATGGGGTCGGGAACCTCGTGGGTTCCGGATTCCTCGCCGATGCACGCCCAGCACTTCATGGCGGGCGGCTGGGAACTCATGCTGCACGGAATCGCGTTCGTGCAGTTCGACAAGCAGTTCACGCCGCGTGGTGACGAACAGTTCGGCAGCATCAATTGGGGGATGCTCATGGCTCGCCACCCGCTCGGCGCGGGCCTGCTCACGCTGCGCGGCATGATGAGCCTGGAGCCGTTCACGGTCACCGCCAAGGGGTATCCACTCGTCCTCCAGAGCGGCGAGAGCTATCGGGGCCAGCCACTGCACGATCGTCAGCATCCGCACGACCTGTTCATGGAGGTGGCGGCGCTGTACGAGCGCCCCGTCGCGCGCAACCTCGGAATCTCCCTGTATCTGGCGCCGGTCGGTGAGCCGGCGATCGGGCCGGTCGCGTTTCCGCACCGCCCGTCAGCCGTGGGCGACCCGCTCGCGCCCTTGAGCCATCACTGGCAGGACGCCACGCACATCTCCTTCGGCGTCATCACCGCTGGAGTCTACTCCAGAACGTGGAGACTCGAGGGATCGATCTTCAACGGCCGCGAACCGGATGCGATCCGGACGAACTTCGACTACGCGGGACACAGCCTCGACTCCTACGCGGGCCGCCTCACCGTCAACCCGAATCCACAGTGGAGCCTGAGCGCGTCGTACGGGTATCTCGCGAGTCCGGAGGAGCTGCACCCGGACGAGTCGCTGCACCGCATGTCCGCCTCCGTCCTTCACGAACGCACATTCCGCAAGAAGGGCGATTTCGCCAGCTCCCTGATCTGGGGGGCCAACAAGCACGCGGGACAGAGCGGGCTCTCGAACAGCGTGCTCGCGGAGACTAATCTAGACTTCGACGGGACGAACACGATCTTCGGCCGTGCGGAGCTCGTGCAGAAGTTGGCCGAAGATCTGTCCATCGAGGGGGTGCCGCCGTCGACGAACTACAATGTTGGCTCCCTAGTGCTGGGCTACCTCCGGGAGATGAGCAAATTCACCGGTGGCTCGATCGGCCTTGGGGTTCGCGGCTCGCTCGACCTGATCCCCAAGACGCTCGAGCCGACGTACGGGACGCGCACGCCCGGCGGGTTTACCGTCTTCCTCCGCTTCCGACCGAGCCGCATGCACATGAGCGGGATGTCCAAGGACGGCAAGACGGGGCACGACATGAATGGAATGCCGGGTATGGCGCCGCCGCCAAACACCACGTCGCGGCCGCCAACGCCATGACGGGCGGCGGGCGCCGGGGGCTGGCGGTGCTGGCTGCCATCGTCGCGGTGCTCGCGATCCCCGCGGTGTTGTGGGCGCACGCGCACCTCATCAAGAGCAACCCCGCCGCGAATGAGCAGGTAGCGACGTCTCCGGTGAACATTCGCCTGTGGTTCTCGGAGGCGCCGGAGCTCGCCTTCACCCAGGTGACACTGCTCGCTCCGGATAGCGCGCACGTGCCGATCGGAAGTCCCGCGCGAGACGCGGAGAGCTCGATGGCGGTGGTGGTTCCGATTCCCAATGTTCTCTCGCCCGGCCGATACACCGTGGTCTGGCGCACCGCAGCGGCGGACGGACATCCCTCGCACGGACGCTTTTCGTTCACCGTCGTCGTCTCCACTGCCGTAGGCGCGACTTCGTCGCAGGGTGAGAAGGGGACGCGCAGTGCGGCGCCTCTGCCACCATCTCCGCTTGCGAAGGATCACGTCGCGCCGGCCGCCGAAGCCGGGGAGGGCACCTTTGACGCGAGCTCACCCGCCTACGTCGTGGTGCGCTGGCTGTCGTTCACGGCGCTGCTCGCCATCATAGGTGTGACCGCGTTCCAGTGGCTCGTGCTTGGCACACTACGCCGCCGAGGCGACCCAAGGGACCTCACCGTGGCGTTGACAGCGAACCCCCGTGCGGCGGTCATCGGAGCGGGAGCGGCGGTTATCCTTGGGCTCGTCACTGTCGCACGACTCTATGCGCAGTCGGTCGCGATGTACGGCGCGGCCGAGACGGCGCATGGATCCATGATCAACACGATGCTCCTGCGCACCGTTTGGGGCGCGGAC